>WRCI01000014.1 GCA_009784145.1 Methanobrevibacter sp. | reverse complement strand
CTAAGAAAAATTTACAAGGTTATATATTGTTAGAGCAATATAGGATAAATTTTAAAACAGATTCCTATGATGAAATATTGAAAACAATATTATTATAATGAACCATCAAATGGACATGAGCCAAAAATTATATAAATAATATTAAAAATTATATAAATAATTTTAATTTTTTTTAAAAAAATTCCATTTTAATGAAAAAATTATTGATTTATAGAATATAAATTTATAAAAAATATTATCTATTTATAAAAAATTATTTAAATTAAATGTGAATATAATAATATTATCAGATTATAGCTAAGGTTAAAAAATGAGAATACGTTTAAATCAAGATCATGCAGTAGCTAAAAAAATTGGTTTTATACCAAAACATTTCAAAATAAATTCAAAAGTTTATACAGAATATGGAAAAAAACTTTATATTGATTATATTGAAGCTACAGATAAAGGAAAAGGATATTTTAAGAATTTTCTATTAGCTGCTCACAAGGAAGGATTTAAAATATTTATCCCACAAGCACCAGTTTCATTAAAAAAGATAATTAGACAATATAGACTACCTTTCCATCTTTGGGTTGATGAAGATGAAAGATTATGTTTAGATAACTATGCAGTTATTCATTTAAGATGGTTAGAAATTCGTCCAGAAGAGAATGCAGAAGAGAAGTATTATGATGAAATAGAAAAGAATTATTAAAATTTAGATTAAAAGGATTATAAAAATTGTATAGAAAAGGATTATAAAAATTTAGATTAAAAGGATTATTAAAATTAGATAGAAAATGATTATAAAAATTAGATAGAAAATGATTATAAAAATTATATAAAAAAATTATTAAATAGTAAATTATGGATAAAATTACTAAATAATCTGTTTTTTTTTTTAATTTACTTTTTCATGCTTATTTTCAGAGCAAGAACCAATATCAACACTACCTAAATGAGAATCATATTCTTCATATTTTTCATCAGAGTATCCTATTTTTTCAAGAACTGTTTTAACATCTACTTTTGTCTTAAAACAACCTGTTCTTGAAAGCAACACTCCTTGTGGATTAAAATCAGATAATTTCATCATGGTAAGATTTAAATCTTCATAACAAGCTACACCTAAAACAGATTCAAACTCATTGTTTGCAACGATTTTTTTTACAAATGTTGATCCTGGAATAACAAAAACTTTATAACCAAGAGTTTCAGCTTTAGGTTTTATAATACCAATGGCACATTTTCCACAACAGCTACAAATAAGTCCTATTTCATCAAGAATAGCTTCACATTTAGGATTTCTAAGACAGTGAGGAAAAACAAGTATTTTATTTTTATTATCAACTGCATTGAATTTATGTTCATTTACTTTATTTCTAACTTCTACTCCAATATGATCAACCATAGTATCATCAAAGCCTAATCTTCTAGCTAACCATTTTAGAGGAGAATAAAAAACATCTAATACAAAAATAATTAATTTAGGAAAAACAAGAATATCTCTTTTAATAAGCATTCTCCCTAATATAAGAGCTAAGATTAGTAAAATAAATAGCACACTAACTATTATAATCAGTGTTTGTCCAAAGATTTGAAATAAGTTATCAAGTATCATAGTTTTAATCATTTGTATATTTGATTTTTAATAGTTATAAATATTTTTAAAAATTGTGAATATTTTTAATAGTTATAAATATTTTTAAAAATTGTGAATATTTTTAATAGTTATAAATATTTTTAATTTATAAATTAATTATTTTCAAAAATAGTTAAATTTTTTAATTATTATATGAGAAATTTGATAGTTTATGGAGTATTTTGATAGTTTATGGGGTATTTTGGTATTTTGTTGAATATTTTGGTATTTTCATAAGTATTATACTTATCAATAAAGTAATTAAATCAATTCTACCTTATAGTTTTCAAGTTCACCACTAATAGCTATGCCTTCTTCAGTTTTTTCTATTTTTAAACCTGATAAACTATCACAAGAACATAAAATGTCTTGCTCAGGATGTGTTCCTGGAGTTATATTACAATCTAATCTAACTGTATCACCAACAGAAAGAACCATTTTTAATCTTTGTGAACTTGGATGGTCTTTTGGAAGGACAATTATTGGAGACTCCATTTCTCGAGTTATATATGCCATAGCTTTAATAGCTTTTTCATATTTTTCACCTTTTCCAAAAGCAGACACAGCTATTAAATCATCTTTTTCAAGATACATTACTATTTCTTCTTTATCAGGTGTTCCAATAAATAGCATCTGGTCATTAGCTACTTTTACAATACCTACAGTACCTGTATCTCCTATTAAAAAAAGTATTTCTGAGGAGTTTAATTTAATTTCAGTTTTCAATCTATTTCTCCTTATTTTTTAGAAAAATAAATAAATTTATAGTTAAATTTATAAATAAGTTTATATTTAAAGTTATAATATAATTTTATAGATAAATTTATAGTTAAATCTATAAATAAATTTTATAAACAAACTTTTGATTAAAATAATAAATTATTATTAAAAATAAATAAAAAATAAAATAAAAAATTTATTCTAAACATTCTACATTATCACTTTGACATGATGGGCAGACAACTCTTTTTCCTAATCCTTTAAACTCATTACCACAATCTAAACATTTGTAACGTTTAGTTTTTAGCTTTTTAAGTTTAACATCAGCCATCGGTCCTCCAACAGTACACATACAATCACCTTTTTTATTTTTAAATAGTTTAAAAACTATTTTGTATAATTTAGAAAATAATCTAATAATATTTGTATATTTATTTTATTATCAATATTTAATTTTGTCTTTTTTTAGATATAAGTATTTTTATTTTTCTTTTTTTAAATTATTTTTCTTTTATAAGAAAAAGTATTCTTAATTTTATAATAAAAAATAATTTTTTATTTATATTTTATATATTTTATATAAATTTTAGTTTATAATTTTAATTTTAAAATATAAAATTAAATATAATATAAAAATATAATATAAAAATATTATAAAAAACATAATTATCTTAAATAAACATAAATTTTATCAATCAAAATGTATAATTAAATTTTTCAAGTATTATTTAAGAAAAATCAATGGTGAAATGATGAAAATAAATGTTTTTCCTTTTACAGCTATTGTTGGTCAGGAAATGATTAAAAAAGCTCTTATTTTAAATGCTATAAATCCTTCTATTGGAGGGGTTTTGATTAAAGGTGATCGTGGTACAGGAAAAACCACGGCAGTTAGAGCATTAGCTAATATCCTTCCTGAAATTGAAGTTGTAGAAAATTGTTCTTTTAATAGTGATGAAGATAGCTATAAAGAATTTGAACTTTATAAAGTATATGATAAATCAGCTGAAGAGGATGTTGTCATTGTTAACAAACCAATGAATGTTGTTGAGCTTCCTCTTGGTGCTACTGAAGATCGTGTTGTTGGTTCTCTTGATATTGAAAAAGCACTTAAAGAAGGTATAAAAGCTCTTGAACCAGGGTTACTTGCTCAAGCTAATAGTAATATTCTTTATATCGACGAAATTAACCTTTTAGATGATAATTTAGTAGATATTCTTCTGGATGCAGCTGCATTTGGTGTAAACACTATTGAAAGAGAAGGGATTTCAATATCTCACCCATCTCGTTTTATTCTTGTTGGAACAATGAATCCTGAAGAAGGAGAACTTCGTGGACAATTATCTGATAGGATTGGTCTTGAAGTGGGAGTTGAAGGGATAAGTGAAATTGAGGATAGAGTTCTTATTATGAAAAGAAGAGAAGAATTTGAAAAAGATCCTGTTTCTTTTATAGCTAAATTTGAAGATGAACAAAAAGAACTCCAAAAAAAGATAGTTGATGGGAGAAAACTTCTTCCAACTCTAAAGATTAGTGACGATTATATTGAAATAATTGCTAGAATAACAAAAAATCTTGGTAGTGAAGGTCATAGGAATGATATAGCTATTTTGAAAACAGCTAAGACAATAGCTGCTTTCAATGGTCATTTAAATGTTTTGCTTACTGATCTTGAAGAAGCGATTTTACTTGTTTTAGGGGAAATAAATCGATGTAACAATGAACAAGTTCAAAATCAGATACAGCAAGCTCAAAAGGAAATGGAAAAAAACCAAGAACAAGTTTCTGATGAAGAGAATAATCAAGAAAATGAGGATTTTCAAGATGATTTAGGGGATGATAATTCATCAGATGATGATTCTTCAAATGAAAAGGGTTCTAATTTTGATGATAATCAGTATAATGATAATGAAAATAATAATCAAAATAATGAAGACAATGATAATGATTATAATCAAAATAATAGGGATGATAAATATAATGAAGATAATAATGATGAAGATAATGATGATTTAGACAATAATACTGAAAATGATGAAAATAATAGTGATAATGAAAATGATGAGGAATATGGGCATGATAATCAGTTTCAAGGAGAAATAAACGATTCAGAGAAAAATGATGATGAATATCAAATAGATTATAATGAGAATAAATCTGAAAAAGAAATAGATGAATTTGATATGGAATCTCTTGAAAAAGATATTCGTAAGATGTTAGTAATGGAAGGTCGTGAAAAGGAAAAGCTATATGGAAGTCGAGTTGATTCTAAAAGTGAGAAAGGAAAGTATGTTAAAAGTAAATATTCTAAAAAAGTTTCTTCATCAGACATAGCTGTTGATGCTACTTTAAGAGCTGCAGCAATGCATTCTAAAAAAAAAGAAATTGAATCTAATTTAAGTACTAAAGATAATTTAAATATTAAAGATAGTTTAAATATTAAAGATAGCTCAAGTACTAAAGATAGTTTAAATATTAAAGATAGCTCAAGTACTAAAGATAATTTAAATAATGAAAATAGTTTAAATATTCCAAATGATTTAAAGATAAATATTAAAAGTCATGATTTACGTGAAAAGATTAGAAAACATAAAGCAAGGGCTAGTGTAGCTATCGTTGTGGATATGAGCGGATCTATGATTAGTGAGAAGAAAGTTAATAAAATCAGAGGAATTTTAGATAAAATCATTAAAAATATAAATCGAAACAGGGATAAATTATCAGTTATTGGGTTTAAAGGTCAAGGTTCTGAGATTATTATTCCAAACACTAAAAGACCTAGTTCATTTTTAAATAAGCTTGATAAAATAACTGTTGGTGGAACTACTCCAATGGCTGCAGGTCTAAAAAAAGCTTTTGAAATATTAAAAAATGAAAAGAAAAAAGGAGAATTTATTCCAATGTTAATATTGCTTTCTGATGGAATGCCTAATGTTGGTTTAAAGGACAATTCTCTTAAAAAAATCATAGGAAGTCCAATTAATGATGTTTTAGCTATTGGGGGAGAGTTAGGTGAGAATAATATTTATACTATAATCATTGATTTTGAGAAAAAACATAAACATGGTCGGAATATTAATATGGAATTGGCTTTTTTAGCTAATGGTCGTTATTATGATTTAGAAGAAGTTTATAGTCCAGATTTAGCCATTGAAAAGATTTTGACTTATGAACGTAATATTTTGTGATTGTTCATATAATTATTTAGAAAAAGAAGGAAATAGTAATCTTATTTTAAAATTTTAAAGTTTGTGCCTTATAACCACTTGGTCAATTTAATGACTTCGCCACATTCAAGCAACGGGATTATAAGGCCTTACACAAACAGTAATACTTTATTTGTTTAAACTAATATTTAAATATTTCGATAGTTAATATTATCGAATTTCGTTTAAATGGATTTATAATTAAGAATCTGAATATAGTTTTTCAATTTAATCGCATTGTAGCTAATATTTCATCAAACAATACTTTATTTTTTGTTTTTAAATCTCTGTCAGTATAAAAAATGAAAACATAACTTTGATTTTCATTCTTTTCTACTATAATTAAATAATGCCAGTAATCTTTTTTTGTATCAGTTAGAGAGACAGCTTTTCTTCCATCAACACTTATGTTTTTTGGATTTTTATATCTTTCATAATTTTTTTGATATTCTAATTCTTCTTTTAGAGATCTATCTGAGATATAAAATATAAGTCCATCATCCCAACGACTTAGATGTTCCTTTTGATACAAGCTTACTAATTTGCTAAATTGATTATAATCCCAGTAGCTAGGATATTTAAAATATACTCCATCATTATTGTAAGTTTTCATATTGTTTTTTGAATTTTCATTAGTATTGTTTGAGGTATTGATTTGAGAATTTGAATTATTGGAGATGTTTATGTAATTTCCAATTTTAGCTATTGGCTCTTTATTAGCTTCTCCCTGTATCATAGATTTTACATCAAGAAATATGTTGTGGATAGGTTCAGTATTGTTTGAAGCTACTATTACACCCAATATAAAAAGAATTATTATAAAAATTAGAGATTTATCCATGATAATCATTTATATATTTGTTTTTAATACTATTTAGTTTTATTGTATAGTTATGTTTATATTTTAAAAAATTAAATTTATTTATAAAATAATTTTTATATTTTATTTAATAGTTCATAATTATATTTTTTTAATTTGTTCATAATTATATTTTTTAATTAGTTCATATTATATTTTAATTAGTTTATCATTGTTTTTTATTAATAATTAGTTTCATAGTATAAATTATAATACTAGTTAATTTATTAAATATAAAATCATAAAATAAATACAATGAATAAAATGAAGATTACTGTTTTTCATGCAAATGAATGTGATAAGAAGAAATGCACAGCTTATAAGATGGAAAAGCTAAATAATTGTAAGATAGTTTACAATATAAATCAAATTCCTATTGGAGCTATTATTCTCAATCCTTTTTCTGAAAAATCAGTTTCTCCTCAAGATAAACATTTACTTGAAAAAAGAGGAGTAGTTGGTCTTGATTGTTCTTGGAATAAAGTTTCTTCTTCATCTAAATTCTTTGCTCTTACTAAATATCATCGAAGTCTTCCATTTTTAATAGCTGCCAGTCCAGTAAATTATGGAAAACCTTGTAAATTATCTACTGTTGAAGCTATAGCTGCTACTTTATATATCACAGGTTTTAAAAAAGAAGCTAAAGATATTATGAATAGCTTTAAATGGGGTCATACTTTTATTGAATTAAATTATGAGCTACTTGAAGCTTATAGTAATGTAAAAACAAGTGAAGAAGTTGTTATAATCCAAAATGAATTTTTAAAACAATATGAGTAATTTTTTCTATTTATTAAGTATTTTTTTAATAGATATATGTATGATTAAATATTTTTTTAATAGATATTTTTCTAGTTAAATATTTTTTTGATAAATTGTTTTCTTAATTTTTATTCAATTAAATATTTTTTTTATAATTTTTTACTAAATCTATAAAAAATAGCTAAATCTTTAAATACTATTAAAATAATAAATTTTAATGTTCTTAAATATCATGATTAATTAAACAATCTTATTTTGTTTCATGATAATTATATAGTTAAATTATAATGTTAATTGTTATAACTTAATTATATTTATTTAAAATATAAATTTGTCTGTGTAGAGGGGTTTATAAATAATTAATCTATTCATTTGAATTTATACATAATTTGAATTAAATTAAACTTTTTACTAATGATTACAAGGAGGATTATCAATGGCTAGATTCGAAGAAGCTGAAAATAGAATTTTTAAGGTTAAAATTTGTTTAAAATGTAATGCTCGTAACCCAGCTAGAGCTACTACTTGCAGAAAATGTGGTTACAAAGGATTGAGATACAAAGCAAAAGAGCCAAGAGGATAGTCCTGATAGCTAATTTATTATTAAATTAGTTTTTATTTTTATTTTTACTACTTTTACTATTTTTAATTAATTTTTTCTAATTTTATTTTTTTAATTTTTTCTAATTTTATTTTTTTATTATTTTTAATTAATTTAAATAAAAACATTAAAATATTATTAATATAAAAATTAAATATAATATATTAATATAAAATCTAATTATAAATATAATAATTTTTATTAAGTTTAGTATTGCTTTGTATTTGTTTAATGAAATCACTATAATTCTGTTTATTGATTAATAATTTAATAGGGATAAAATGATAGTAGAAAATCAAATTAAAGATATTTTAAAAAGCCGTAAAGTTCATTTAACTTTAATAGATCCAGACGAGCAAACACCTGAAGGAGCTGTGGAAATAGCTAAAGCTGCTATTTCAGGAGGAACTGATGGTATAATGCTTGGAGGTTCTACTGTAGATGGGTCTGATGTTGATAAAACAGCTAAAGCATTATCTGAAAATATAGATCTTCCAATTATCATATTTCCAGGAAATACAAGTAGTGTAAGTAAATATGCTGATGCAATATTTTTCATGAGTTTTTTAAATTCTAACAATCCTTATTGGATTATAGGGGCTCAAGCCTTAGGTGCAATTAGTGTTAAAAAAGCTGGAATTGAAGCTATTCCTATGGGATATATGGTAATTAGTCCTGGAGGAACTGTAGGATGGGTTGGAGATGCAAAGTTAGTTCCACGTAATAAACCAAAAATACCTGCAGCTTATGCAATGGCAGCTGAAGCACTTGGAATGAGATTTTTCTATCTTGAAGCAGGTTCAGGTGCTGAAGAATATGTTAGTCCTGAAATGATTGCATACTCTAAAAAAGCTACCGATAGTATGGTTATTATAGTAGGTGGAGGAATCCGTGATGGAGAAGCTGCTTATACAGTAGCTAAAGCAGGTGCAGATATTGTAGTTACAGGAACAATTGTTGAAGAAACTGATGATGTTGAGGCTAAAATATCTGAAATTGTTTCTGGAATTAGGAAAGTTAGTTTATAAATTAAAATTTATAAGGTGATTTTCATGGAAACTAATACATTAAGAGCAATAATTAACATTAAAAATTTTAATAAAAATGATTTTGATGATATTTATCCCAGCAATAATGAAATTTCTACAAAGAATAGGATTAATTCTGTTGGAGATTCATTAGAATTTTTTATTAAAGATGCTTATTCAAATGGGTTTAGTATTGTAAATAAAGATGAACATTATGCAAATTATTTTTCTTTTTTTGGAAGTAAAAATCACCCTCCAGATGCAATTGTAAAACATGGTGATGCTATTGAAGTAAAAAAGACTGGAAGTTTTAGGGGAGATATACAACTAAATAGTTCTTACCCTAAATCAAAACTTTTTTCCAACAATCCTTTAATAACTAATGCGTGTAGAATATGTGAAGACAATTGGGATGAAAAAGACATGGTTTATGTTTTTGGAATAATGACTGGAAAAGTTTTAGAATCTTTATTGTTTTTATATGGGGATTGTTTTGCTGCTGAATCTAGAATTTATGAAGATTTAAAAGATAATATTACAACTTATCTTGAAAACTCAAATGATGCTTCTGAATTTTCTGAAACTAATGAAATTGGAAGATTGAATAATGTAGATCCTCTTAAAATTACTAATCTCAGAATTAGAGGAATGTGGTTATTAAGAAACCCTTATCTAATTTTTGAAGATTATATTCAAAAAAATAGTAACTCAGATTTTACAGTTTGTAGCATAGTTCTTAAAAACAAATTTGATTCTTTTCCAGAGGAAGATAAAAAAATTATTATTGATGATGAAGATATTAAATATAAAGAAATAAGAATAAAAAATCCCAACAACCCTGCTCAATTTTTAGATGCAATTTTAATAAGGTATGATAGATTATGAAAGTGGCATCATTTTTTTCAGGAGCTGGTGGATTAGACTTAGGTTTTTCCAATGCAGGTTTTGACTTTGTTTTTGCTAATGATAATTGGAAAGGCTGTTGGAAAACTTTTGAAAGAAATCATGGTTTAAAAATCAATAGAAAAGCTATTGAAGATATAAAACCTCATGAAATACCTGATGATATTATTGGTTTTGTAGGAGGACCACCTTGTCAAAGTTGGAGCTTAGCAGGAGCTATGAAAGGAATTGAAGATCCTAGAGGTCAATTATTATATCATTATGTGAGATTAATTAAAGCTAAAAAACCAATGTTTTTTTTAGCTGAAAATGTCCCAGGAATGGTTTGTAAAACTCATTTAGATGAATTTGATAAGTTTGTAAATTCATTAAATGAATTGGGTTATAATACTACTTATAAAGTTTTAAATGCTAATGATTATGGAGTTCCTCAAGATAGAAAAAGAGTTTTTGTAGTTGGTTTTCATGAAGAATTATCTAAAAATTTTTCTTTTCCTAAACCTTTAAAAAATAAATTAACTCTAAAAGATGCTATTAATGATCTTCCAGATCCTTTACCAGCTAGGAACAAAAACAAAGCTAATTCAATTAATTATTTAGAGATTCCAAATCACGAATACATGATTGGTGATTTTTCATCAATGTATATGTCAAGAAACAGAGTTCGATGTTGGGATGAACCTTCATTTACTATACAAGCTGGAGGAAGACATGCTCCTTGCCATCCTCAGTCTAATAAAATGGTTAAAGTAGAAAAGGATAAACATATTTTTGATCCAAATTCACCTAAACCATACAGGAGATTGTCTGTTAGAGAATGTGCTAGAATTCAAACTTTCCCAGATGAGTTTATTTTTTATTATGAAAATATAGCAGATGGATATAAGATGATTGGTAATGCAGTTCCTGTTAAATTATCTGAGGCAATTGCAAAGAAAATTAAAAAATATTTATAATACAATAGGAAATAAACATGTTAGAATCACTTTACACAAAAGCTATAGAAAAAAAAGGAACAATTATTGAAGAGCTTGATGATTATAGGGACAATAATCTAGATATTTCTAAATTTTGGAAAAATGAAGAAATTCCTAAATATGTGGGTGATTTAACTATAGCTGCTGGTGATGGCAGTAAACATGAAAAGAAGTTTTTAAGTTTTTATTTCTATGCTGTAGCTAGTGAAACTTTAATATATAATGAAAAACTTTCGACCAATAAACTATCTAAAATTGAAAGTTCTGATATAAATACAATGTCTCATGGTAAATTTTCAAAAGATAGAATTAGAAATTATATGGGATTATTTGAGGTTAAAAATGCTTTAAAAGCTATTAAAACACATAATATTGATTATTATTTATATGATGGTTCTCTTTTTGGAGATTTAATAAGGTCATACCCTCTTAAAAAAGACATTTCTCAAGATATTATATCTGAAGTATTGGATCTTGCTGAAGATAAATTAAATGAAGAGATTAAATATATAGAAAATCATGAAGTTGAAATTTATTCTAAGAAATTAGTAAATAATGTTTTAAAAAACAAATTTGAAAATATTAAAGGTAAAAACAGTTTTCGGAATTTTGAAAAAATTGAAAATTATCTTGAAAATGTTGAAAAACTATTAGCTTTATCTAATCTATTAAAATATAATGATAAAATTATAGCTATTTCTAAAACTTCTGCAGTTTATGATTATTTTAATGCTAAAAGTCCAGATATAGCTATTTTTACTAAGCATACTCAAGGTATGGGTTATTCATTTCGTCCAAAATATATCACTGGCAAAAAAGATCAATTTAAACGTGAATTCCCTGTCAAAAATGATTTTTTTAAGAGTTTGGTATTTACTACTTTTTATGTGAGATTAGAAGATAATAAGAATATTTTAAAGATTGAATTGCCTTATAAAGCTGATGAAACTAAGATTAGGGAAATTATTAGTATTATTTCGAAAGATTCTACTGAGGGTTATCCTTATCTTCTTAAAAAAGCTCATCATGATGTTATTATTAAAAAGAAAGATATTGAACAATTATCTAATATTATTGGAATTTATGAAAAAACTGGTAGGGAAATGTTGTAATTTTATTTAAAAATGTTGTAATTTTATTGGGGAATCTTGCAAATTTATTAGTGAATATTGTAAATTCATTTATGATTAATTAATATTATTCAATTTGGTGTTATAATGATTATTGGAAGATGTATTGGTGAAACTTCTCTTATTGATGTTAATTTTATTTCTAAGGAGATGCCTAAAGTAGGGGAATATGTTTCATTATATTATGATGGAAAAACTGTATTGGGAATGATTGAATCTCTTGTTAGGGGAAGTGTTTCTCTTAATGGAGATATTTATGATCCTAATACTATTGAAAAGATTAGGGAAATTGAAGGTGAAGATTTTTATATCAAAGGTAATGTGCGAATTTTAGGTGATATTGATGAAGGGCTTAAAATTCCACGAACTCCTGCTCCTCCTGGAACTGAAATAAAAGTGGCTGATGAAGAAGTTTTACGAAAGATTTTTAAAGTCAATAATAGTTTAAAAATAGGTAATCTTATTAGTCAAGAAGCGGTGGATGTTGAAATTGATATAAATAAGATGGTTTCAAGACACTTAGCTATTTTAGCAATGACTGGAGCTGGAAAATCTAACACAGTTTCAGTATTGATTGATGGTCTTCTTAGAGCTAATGGCTGTATTCTTATTTTTGATATGCATAGTGAGTATGTTGGGGCTGAATTTGAAAATGGTGAGGTTAATAGAATCGAACCAATAATTAATCCAATTTATATGTCTTTTTCTGAGATAAAAGCTTTAGCTAATATTCCAAGTTCTGCTTATATTCAAGAGAGATACTTTAGAGAAGCTTATAAACAAGCAAATGCAATTGTCACTTCTGGTGAAGCAGATACAATAGATTTTATTGAAATTATGAGGAATGTTTTAGATAAATGGTATAACACAGAGACATTTAGGGGAAAAGACATCAATTCTTCCGAAAAATCAAAGATTATGGATGTAATCAATAAAATGGATGATTTACAGGATAAATATTATAATCTTCTTAATATTAATGGAAAAAATATTTTATCACAGCTAAAACTAGGTGTAGCTAATGTTCTTGATTTAGGTCAAGCTGATGAATCTGCAGCTGAAGTTATTGTTAGTCATGTCCTTAGAAATGCATTAAAAGCAAGAAAACTAGCTTTACATAATAAAAAAGAGAGTATGTATGAAAAACCTCTTGAATTTCCAGTTTTCTTTATTATGGAAGAAGCCCACATTTTAGCTCCAAAAAGTAGAAATCCAAGTTCTAAATATTGGATTAGTAGGATTGCAAGAGAGGGAAGGAAATTTGGTTTGGGATTATGTATGGTAAGTCAAAGTCCAAAGTCGGTTGATCCTGATGCTCTTTCTCAAGCTAATAATATGATTATTCTTCGTCTTGTTGAACCTCAAGATCAAAGACATGTTCAATCAGCTAGTGAAAGTCTTAGTGAAGACCTTGTAAAACAACTACCTTCATTAAATGTTGGTGAGGCAATAGTTTTAGGTCTGATGGTAAAAATACCAACACTTGTAAAAATTGATGAATTCACAGGTAGAACTGTTGGTGGTGACATTAATATTATTGATGAGTGGCAATCAATCAAAGTTAAAGATGTAGCTAATATTAAAGAACAAAAAGAAGATTTAAAAAATTTAGGTGGGGATTATTAGCTAAGATATTGATTAATTTTTGATTATTTTCTATTTATTTTATATATTTTTATATAATCCTATATAATCTAATTTTATATAATCTAATTTTATATAATTTAATTTTATATAAATTAATTTTATATAATTTAATTTTATATAATTTAATTTTATATAATCCTATATAATCTAATTTTATATAATTTCAATTAATTAAATAAATATTATTATGAAATATTATGAAATTTTATACAACTCCTTATCATTCTAATCTAATAAATGACAATGATAGGCTATCTGCATTTTATGAAGGTATTTTTGAAATTTTTAATGAAATTTCAAGTAGAAGTTCTAATGAAATTTCCAGTAAGAGGTCTAATGAAATTTCCAATTCTGGTGATTTTAAACCTAAAATAGCTCTTGATATTGGTTCTGGATCAGGTGTTCTTTCTTATTTTGCTTCTATTTGTTTTGATTCTGTAATAGCTATTGAAATAGATAATAAAATTATAGAATGTGCAAAAAAATCTTTTAAAGAAGCCGAAATTGATAATGTAATTTTTATTAATGATGATGCTACAAGCTACAAATTTATTAATGATGATGCTACAAGCTACAAATTTATTAGTGAGGATGTTTCAAGCTATAAATTTATTAATGATGATGTTACAAGCTACAAGTTCGATGAAGAAAAGTTCATAGATTTAATTATATGTGAAACTTTAGATACTGCTCTTATAGATGAAGAAGAACTTATAGTTTTAAACAATTTTCGCAAATATTTAAAAGATAATGGAAAAATTCTTCCTAAAGGAATAATTAATATAGCTGAACCTGTTTTTATGGAAAAAGATTATATTCATTATGAAGATGAAGAATATCATGGAAAAAAACCTAAATATGAAATATTAGGAGATTTTGTAAAATTTGCAGAGTTTGATTTTTGTGAGTATATTTCACCAGAATTTAAAACAATTATTGATTTTAATTTGAATAAATATAATTTAAATGATAATTTTGAAAATAATAATAAAATATTTGGTATAAAAATAACAACTTTCACAAAAATTACTGATAATATTATTTGTGGACCAACACCTATGTTAAATCCACCTATGTTTATTCCAATAGATTTTAATATAAATAATTTTAACAAAAATAATCAAAATTTATCTAATAAAAACAATAATTTAAATAAAAATAATATTTCTATTAAATTAGAATATATAATGGGGGGAGGTGTAGAAACTATTAAAGCTAATTTTATATAATATTAAATTTAATTTAATATAACATAATTTTATATAATTTAATATAATATTAAAAATATATTATTAATATTGGTGATAGTATTTCAATTGAATTGAAGCTAAAAGATTTTTTAAAAAATTATGATAAATTAATTATTCTTGGAATAGGTAATGAATTAAGAGGGGATGATGCTTTAGGTCCTTATATTATTAATTTAATTGAAAATGAATTAGAAATCTCATTTAGTGTGGATGATATAGATAATTTTACCACTAAAAATAATATAATATTAATTGATGGAGGTTCAGCTCCTGAAAATTTCACAGGGCTAATAAAAAAAGAAAAACCTAGTCATCTATTGATAATTGATGCTGCTTTAATGGATTCTAATCCTGGAACTATTAAATGCATAAATGAAAATGAAATAGCTAATATAAATGCTTCTACTCATTCAATGTCTTTATCATATTTAATAAGGTATTTGAAAAATGATTTTGATTTTGAATTATTATTTATTGGAATTGAACCATTTTCTATGAACCTTGGAGAAGAACTATCTCCAGTTATTGTTAAAAAAGCAAATAGTATTAAAGAAATTATTATTCCATACTTAAATTAATTAGCATCTATTCATTGTTTATTTAGTGATATTTTAATGTTTATTTAGTGATATTTTAATGTTTATTTAGTGATATTTTAATGTTTATTTAGTGATATTTTAATGTTTATTTAGTGATGTTTTAATGTTTGTTTAGTGATATTTTAATGTTTGTTTAGTGATATTTTAATGTTTGTTTAGTGATGTTTTAATGTTTGTTTAGTGATGTTTTAATGTTTATTTAGTGATGTTTTAATGTTTGTTTAGTGATGTTTTAATGTTTGTTTAGTGATGTTTTAATGTTTGTTTAGTGATATTTTAATCTTTATTTAGTGATATTATGAAAATTTTATTTATTGGATCTCGATTATTTGATGATCTTGGATTTTATTTAGAGGAAGAATCTATTGAAAGTATATTAACAGAATCAAATCCAGATGCTCTTAATCTAGATCTTTCTGATAAGTATTTTATTGTTCCAAGAGGGATGGATGAACCTCTAAAAATAGCTAAATCTGAAAAAGTTGATGGAATTATTTCTCTTATTGGTCTTGATGATCCTTTAATGGATGTAGCTATAGCTAAAGAAAAAGCAGAAAGTGAGTTAAAAATCCCATTTATAGCATCTAATACTTATTCTATAGGAATTAGTTCTGATAAAATTAAAACAAAAGAATTTTTTGTTGAAAACGAGATAACTACACCTAAATATGGAATTATAGATTCTGTTTCTCCTTCGCTTTCTATTGCTTCTAACTCTTCATCAGATTCTATTGTGGATGTTTCTTCATTAAATCCTATTAGTTTTGAATTTCCTCTAGTTTTAAAACAGAGAAGTGGTCAAGGTGGGAGAGATATTATTGTAGCTACTAATATTGATGAATTTAGGAATTACATTTATGAATTTGGTGAAACTCTTTGTGAAGAATTTATAGAAGGTAGTGAATTATCTATTGAGGTTTTAGGGTTTAATGATGAATATTTACCTTTGGTACCTGTTTATAAAGGAGAAACAACTATTGAGGGAATTCATCCATTAAACAAAGTCAAATCTGCTCCAGCTGAAATTGATGGTTTGGATAATAATGAATTAAGGAATATTGCTTATAAAATAGCTAAATCTTTAAAAGCTGAAGGAATAATTGATATTGATTTTATATTCTCAAAAGTAGATAAACAGTTATATGCTTTAGAAATTAACACTCGCCCTAGTGGCACACGTTATTTAACAGCTGCAAGTTCTAATATTCATCCTTTAACAAAATTAATTGATATGGTTTCTGGAAAATTTGACATTAATACTATTGAAAAAGAAGTAAAAGATTATTTTGCTTTAGAGATACCTATTGGTAATTTTAGGGGTTTTAAAAAAGACGAACCATTAAAAAAATTCACTAAAAATTCATGGGTGGTACATGGACCTCCTGACTATGAACGTATTACAATTAGTGGAGAATCCAAGAATAAAACTAAAAAATTAGCTAAAAAATTAATTGGAGATAAATATGAGTATTTTAATTTAAATAAAATATGATTACATAGTTATATTTATTATATATTCTATATTTATTATATAATTTTTTATATATGGTATAAAATGTATTATATAAGTAAATTTAATATAAATAAATTTAATTATAACTAAATTTAATATAACTAAATTGAATTATTTAAATTATAAATTAGATATTATTTAAATAAAATTAACTATATATTGAATTAATAAATTATAATATAGTTATTTATTTAAATAAGATTAACAAATTATATATTTTATATAAT
>WRCI01000013.1 GCA_009784145.1 Methanobrevibacter sp. | reverse complement strand
CTGTAACCGATTTGCAGTTTTACAATCACTTTCAAATTTACGAATGTGAGTATTTAAATCTTCAATAGACATATGTGGTTCGATAATTATTTTAGATGACATAAAATATAATATTACAAATCCTACTATATAAATATTTCGCAAAAAAATAAGTCTTATACTATAATTTCAATATTTAATTTTCAATGAAAAATATATAATATAAAAATTAAATAAAAAATTATATTAAATGCTTTATTTAATATAAAATTCAGAGATGAATATTTTATAAAATAATAAAAATAATTATATAAATAATAAATAATCAAAGTACTTTTATAAATTACTATTTTTTTAATTTATGATATTTGATTAATATTTAAATTATCTATGGTATTTATGCTTTAAAACTTATTTATTAAATTGTATAATTTTTACTTATTATTTCTTTACTTAGGTGATTAAATGATTATGATTCAAGGAGAAGTTAGTGGAAAAATATATACAGAACCTTTTTCTAAAGGTGTTCTTTCAAGATCATTAACAAGAGCAGAAATGGAACCTGATAAAGCGTATGCTTTTGCTTCATCTATTGAATCCAAACTTAAAGAAAGAGAAATAACTCTTATTACTATTGATGAATTAGTTGAACTTATTGTTGAAGATTTAATGATTGGAGATTCAGTAGTTGCTGAAAAATATTTAGCTTGGAGAAAAGTAAAGAAAGGAAACGAACCAATAGTTATATTAATAGGCGGAGCATCTGGAGTTGGAACTTCATCAATTGCTTTTGAAATAGCTAACCGTTTAGGTATTCGTAATATGATAAGTACAGACATGATTCGGGAAGTTATGCGTAAAATTGTATCTAAAGAATTAAGTCCAGTTATTCATGAATCAAGTTTTACAGCATATAAAGGAATGAGAGTACCTATTTCTCCTGAGTTTGATGATGTTTTAGCTGGTTTTAGAGACCATGTAGGTACTGTAAGTGTTGGAATTGAGGCAGTTATTGAAAGAGCATTGAAAGAAGGAATAAGTATTGTTATTGAAGGGGTACATGTTGTTCCAGGATTCATTAATGAAAAATTAATGGAAAAAAGTAATGTGGTAATGTTTGTACTAACATTACAAGATAAACAAATCCATAAAGGCAGATTCTATTCAAGATGTAAACAAATGTGGGCTAGAAGACCTCTGCAAATATACTTAGACAATTTTTTTGCAATAAGAAAAACTCATACATATTTTGAATCACAAGCTAGAAAATTTAACATTCCAGCTATTGAAAATATAGATGTTTTAACCACTATTGATTTCATAATAAAGGACATTACAAAAAATTATGGAGGTATAATTGATGTTGAAGAAGATAAAGATAAATGAAGTGATGACTGAAGATGTAGTTACTACAAGACCTGATGAAGAAGTAGTTTTTGCATTTGAAAAGTTAATGAAACATAAAGTAAGTGCATTACCTGTTTTAGATGATTCTGAAAATATGATAGGCATTGTCACTGCTACAGATTTAGGTTATAATTTAATTTTAGACAAATATAAATTAGGGACTAAAGTTTCCAGTGTCATGGTTGAAAATGTTGCTTCTCTAGATCCTAATGAATCATTATATGATGCAGTATGTGCCATGGAATCTAATGCTCCTGATGGAAGTATTATAAATCAACTCCCCGTATTAAAAGATGGAAAAGTAGTTGGAATAGTCTCTGATGGAGATATTATAAAATATCTAATTGAAAATAATAAAGAAGTTTAAAAAGTTATAAAGAAATTTAAGAAGTTGTAATGAAGTTTAAGAAGTTGTAATGAAGTTTAAGAAGTTGTAATGAAGTTTAAGAAGTTCTAAGGAAGTTTAAAAACCTATAAAAAAGTTTAAAAATCCATTAATTATTTTGACATTATTTTAAATTAATTACTTCTAAATAGCTTTTTGATAGTTATTTTCATTGAAAATAGTTTATTTTTATCTATTTTTATCTATTTTTATCTATTTTTATTAATTTTTATCAATTTTTATTATATTTCAGCTATAACTATCTTCTTTAATCCTATATTGTTTCTTTTTTAATCTAATATTATCTATTTTTTAATCTTGTTATTGTTTCTTTTTTAATCCAATATTATCTATTTTTTTAACTTCCATAGGGTATTGTCAAAAACTCTGATTTCAAAACATTTATATAATATTGAGTACAATATTATTATTGGCTAGACTGGAGGGTTAGGGGTCCTCTGTAAGCACACACCCCCTTAGGTGCGGTCGAAGTTCAGAAGGCGGCTATTGAATACAGTGACAGCCTGTAAAATTGATATAGAAACCTCGTCCTACAGGATTAATGGTCATAGCATCTTAACTGGAGGGTTAAGGTGAATTATGTTTATTTTGGAAACGTGTCAGGCCTGGAAAGGAGCAGCTCTACTGATAACACTTGATGCTTGTAGAGTAGCGGGGTGGAGTTGATTTTTCAGATCACTGTTGTTGTTGAAAGTAGTCCACTTCTGTACATGCCATTTAATGAATTTATCATTATAAATTATAAAATATACAAAAATAGAAAAGGTTTATAAGTAAAATCATACATATAAAATAATGTTGTTTTAGTTACTAAAATTGCTTAATCAAGTTAATTAACTAACTAAAGGCAATTTTCTTTTTAAAATTAATATGTCGGGATGGCCCAGCCTGGTACGGCGTTGGACTGCTAATCCAATGATCCCTTGGATCACGGGGGTTCAAATCCCCCTCCCGGCGCTTCTTATTTTTTCACATACTTAATTGAAAATCAGTTTTACTTTAATTAAAAAGTATTAATCTTATTTATTAGAACCCCTCTTTTTACTGAATTTTTCCTAACCTATTTATAGCTTCTTCAATATTTTCATAAGAGTTTGCATAAGACATTCTAACATTAGAGTCACAACTTTGCCCAAATCCACTTCCAGGAACTGTAATAACTCCTACGCCTACTGCTTTTTGAACATATTCTGCAGCATTTTCTACTTGTGGAAATGCATAAAATGCCCCATCTAAAGGAGTGCATTTTAATCCAAGTTCTTCTAAACCATTGGATATTAAGTTTCTTCTATTTTTAAATTCTTTCACCATACTCTTAACATATCCTTGAGGACCTCGAAGAGCTTCGTAACCTGCTACTTGAGAAATTGAGCTTGCACAAGCTGTGCTGTATTGATGAATTTTAAGAAGTTCTTCGACCATTTCATTTTGACTTGCTAAATAAGCTATTCTAAGACCAGTCATTGCATAGGTTTTTGAAAATCCATTTATAACAATTACATTATCACTAAACTCTCCAGGAGAATAATGTTTAGTATCATAAATAATTTTTTCATATATTTCATCACTAATTATTATAAAATCATTGTCAGTAGCTAAATCAGCTATAGCTTTTATGTCTTCTTTATCCATGACTGCTCCTGTAGGATTAGATGGTGAATTCATAATAAAAGCTTTTGTTTTTGAAGTGATTTTTTCTTCTAAATCTTCAAACTTTAGTTTATAATCATTTTCGATTTTTGCTTCAACTGATATCGGGCTTGCTTCAGATAAATCTACACACGCTTTATATGATAAAAATCCAGGATCTGGTATTAATACTTCATCTCCTTTTTCAAATAAACCTTGTGCACAAATATATAGTGCTTCACTTGCACCAACTGTCACCATCACAGATTCTGGATCAAAACTTAATTTATTATCACTTTTTAGTTTTTTTGATATTTCTTCTCTAAGTTCTAGAAATCCTTTATTTGAAGTATATTTGGTAAAACCTTCATCAAGAGCTTCATTAATAGCTATTTTAACATTTTCAGGAATATCAAAATCAGGCTCACCAATTCCTAAATTAATAGCATTTTCATCACAAACTTCAAACATCTTTCTTATTTGGGATAATTCAATTGATTTTAGTCTTTCAGCTGTTTTAACCATAGTTTCATCCTTTTATTGTATTAATAATTAATATTTTTATATTTTATAATTTTTATTTGACAATGTTTTTTTATTTTAATTTTTTTATTTTAGTGAAATATATTTTATATAATTAGTTTAGATAATATTATTTTTAGATAATATTACTTTAATATAGATTTAATATAGATTTTATTATTTAATTAGATTTTATTTTAGATATTATTTATTACGTTATATTTTCAAATCTTTATTTAGATTATATTTTATTATATTTATAAATTAGATTTTATTAGATATTTTAGATTAATATTTATTTTAGTCATTTACTACAAGATCCACAATTGTAACAATCTTCTTTTTCACACCAGGGAGTTAATTCTTTTTTGAATAATTTCTTTCTTTCATTTTTTAGAAAATCGTGATTTAATCCAATATCAATATTTTTCCAAGGTAATTTGTCATTTAAATCATAAGGAAGACTATATTTTTCCCATTCTTTTATTGGAACTTTAGTTTCCATAGATTTTTCAATAAGTTTTCCTATTTCGAATCCTTTACATGATAAAACATATTGAATTAAACCCATCTTCGCACTATTAAATTTAATATCTATTCCTTTTAGATTTTTCCTTAAATACTTTATTTTTGATTTAATATCTTTTAAATCATATCCTTCCCATTCCATAGGAGTCTGTGGTTTTGGAATCAATGGATTTATACTAAATTTAATAGAATTATTGTAAACTTTATTAGAATTTTTTTCATCATTGGTGTTGTTAGTAGTATTTTTTTTATTATTGATGTTGTTAGTAGTATTTTTTTTATTATTGATGTTGTTAGTAGTATTTTTTTCATTATATGTATTAGCAGTATTTTCTTCATCATTATTTTTTTCATTATAGCTATCTTTATTATAACTATATTTCAAATCATTGATTTTTTTAATTAAAATAGCTAACTTTTCAATATCTTCTTTTTCTTCTCCAATTAATCCTATTAAAAAGTATAGTTTTATATTAAATCCAATCTTTAATGAATTTTTTACAAGTTCAAATATTTCTTCATCAGTTATATTTTTATTAATAGATTTTCTAAGAGAATAAATAGATTCTGGAGCTATGGTAATTGTTTTTGCTCCACTTTTTTTTAAGGATTTTAAGGTATCTTTTGTAATAGATTCAATTCTCATTGAAGGAGTTGATATTTGAAATTTTCGATTTAAAAGACCTTCTGTAAGTTCATCAATTTTAGAATAATCTGATACCGCAGCACCAATAAGTGTTACTTTATTTAATCCAGTATTATCTCTTGCTTTTTCTGCAGTACTAAATAATCTTTCAAGTGAAGTTTCTCTAAGAGGTCTATATAAATACCCTGACATACAGAACCTACATCCTCTACTACAAGCTCTTGAAACATTAAGTAAAATTGAATTTCCAAATACTGGTAGAAATTCACTGTCTTCTTTTTTTTCAGTTTCAACTACTATTGGTTTAGTAACTTGGTAAGAATTATCCATATTTTCTAAAATCACTCTTTTAGCTATATTATCAAATTTAGATATATAAACTCCATTTAGATTTAAAAATTGATCAATTTCTTTAAGAGGATTATTTAGTTTTTTATAGAGATTTAAAAAATCATTTAATATTGCTTCAGCTTCACCTATAATAAAAATATCTATAAAATCAGAAATAGCTAATGGATTTGCAGTAGCACAAGGTCCTCCAGCTATTATTAGAGGATACTTTTTATTTTCTAAAATAGTGTTTTTTTCTCTTTCAGTTCGTTTAATAGGAATATTTGCATTTTTAAGGATTTTTAAAACGTTGAAATAATCTTCTTCATATTGTAATGAAAAGCTAATGATATCAAAATCATTGAGAGGACTATTTGATTCAATACTTCTTGTACTAGGATAAACTATTCTTTCACACCAGCTATCTTCTCTATCATTTACCATTCCATAAATTATTTGATATCCCAATGAAGACATAGCTGTTTTATAAACATTAGGATAAACTGATGCAAATCTAATATCAATATTATTTATCTTTTTTTGAACAATATTTTTTTCATAAATCATTTCTTATTCTCTTAATTTATTAGGGGTTTTAATTCTTTTAATTTAGTGGATATTATTTTTATATTTATTATGTAATATAATTAAATACTTTTTAAATTATAATAAATTAAAGTGTATTTTAAATTATAATTTAGACTATATGATTTTTATTTAGATTATATATTAGAATTATATATTTATTTAAAATCTATATTAAAATTATATATTTTATTTAAATCATGATTTATTTTATATAAGATTATGAATTTATATATAAAATTTTTTAATATAATTAGAAATTTTATTATATTTATATATTTTTTAATTTAATAATTTCAAAACTTCAAGTATTAAAAGTTATATATAATTAAAGATAAATTGCTTAATGTTAGTTTATTATACATTTATTAAATATCATATTATAATTATTAAATCAAGGTTTTAAATGAGTATTAAAAAGTATAAAAAAGTAGCTGTTGGAGGCACTTTTGATAAATTTCATTTTGGTCATAGGAAGTTATTGGCAGAAGCTTTTAGAGTAGGTGAAAATGTAGTAATTGGTGTAACTTCCAATGCTTTTGCTGAAAAAAAAGGAAATATTGATAGTTGTAATCAAAGAATGAACAATTTAAATCAATTTTTATCTACAAAACATGATAATTTTGATATATCTAGTTTAAATGATCATTATGGTTCAACTGTTTATGAAAATGATTTTGATGCAATTGTTGTAAGTGAGGAAACAGAGCCAACAGCTATTGAAATAAATAAAATTAGAAAAGATAAAGGAATGAATCAATTAGACATCATTGTTATTAGTTTTGTATATGCTGATGATGGAATTCCAATATCATCTACTAGAATTCGTAATGGTGAAATTGATACTAAGGGTAATTTGTTGAGTTGATACTAAGAGTAGTTTGTGTGTTGATTCTGAGGGTAATTTGTTGAGTTGATTGCTAGTACTTGTTAATATTTATTAATTAGAATATACTATTAATTTTATCTAAGTAATTAGAATATACTATTAATATCTTTAATTCACAATATCAGCTTGTTTTTCTCTTTTTTATGGGATTTATAATTTATTTAGTACACTGTTTCTTCCTTTTTCTAGTAGTGATTTTAAGCTATTGTTAATAGATTCTGAAATATTGAATATATAAGTTCCAGCTATTATAACAATAACTAAAATTACTCCCATTAAAAGAATCATTTCTGCACTTCCTTGTCCTGAATCTTCTCTAATTATCATTTTATCTCTATTTTTGTATTTATTTTATATTTATTTTACATTTCTATTACTATTTTTTATATTTAGTTTATGTTCATTCAATATTTAGGGCATGTTCATTTGTTTATTTTATCATTATTTCAATATTTTTGTTTTTATTATGAATTCATAGCATTTCTAACATCAGCAATATCATTACTTGCATTTAATCCACTTGAACTACTTTCAAAATATCCTCTATAGATTAGTAATGCAAATATAGATATTACAATAACTCCTCCAAATAATAATATGTATTCTGCTGCTCCTTGACCAGTGTTTTCTTTCATTATGCTTTTAATTTCATTATTTAATCTAAATTTGTTTTTTTTAATCTTACTTATTTTTAGTTTCTTCATTATATTTTTTAGATTATTTTTAAAGTTTTTTAGACCTTCTAGTTTTTTGAAACTTTTTATATTTTCTTTTTCAAAGTTTTCTAGAGTTTCTTTTTCAAAGTTTTCTAGGTTTTCCTTTTCTAAACTTTCTTTTTTTATATTTTCTTTTTCAAAGTTTTCTAGGTTTTCTTTTTCTAAACTTTCTTTTTTCAGATTTTCTTTTTCAAGACTTTTTTCATTTTCTAGTTTTTTAAAATTTTCTACATTTACTTTTTCATGATTTTTTATATTTTTAGGATTTTTTATTTTCATATTACAAACCCTCCTAAATTTATTATCATACATTAATACTTAGTTTTAATACTATATAAATATTATCTTTTTTTAAAAAAGTATTATAAATTAGTTTATTTTCTTATATTTTTGAAAATATCATGTAAAAAAACCGTTATATTTATAAATAAGAGGTTCAATAAATATATTAATATAAAGTAAATAGCTAATCTATTATTAGAATAAATTAGAACTATAACTAAAATGGTAGTATTAAGTAAAGAAAAATTATAAATTTTGAAATTCAGATTTGAATATATGGTGGTTATTAGTGCCAAATGTTACTAAGATTGTTGGGGGAATATTTTTAATAGTTATTGGAGTAACTATTATTCATTTAAGTAGTTTATATCATCTTATAGATATATTCACAATTATTGCCATAATCATAGTTGTTTTTGGTTTATATTTACTTTTAGTTTCTTTTTTTGAAAGACAACTTTCATCTAGTAAAATAAATGATTTAGTAAATGGACAGAATAAAAATAAATCTAAGTTTGGAAACTTAGAACATAAAAATTCATCGAAAACCTTCAGCAATCCTAGAAATAAAAAACCCACTCCACCTACCACTTTTGGAAATCAAGGAAATAATAGATTCGGTGGAAATAATGCTCCAATTGATACAAGAAAAATAACTAACAAAGTTAAAGACATGTCTAGACCTAAAAATCCTAATGAAGTTTTAAAACCAAGAAGTCTCAAATCAAATATTATTTCTAAAAATCTTAACTTCACTCCTAACTATGAAAGACCAGTAAAAGTCACAAGAAAACCCCAAAGGAGAAATAATGGATTTGACAATGGTTTTGAACAAAGACCAGATAAAGTTTCTAAATTCCCAACAGTAGATAGATCTGAAGAAATTGCAAGAGCATTAGCTGAAGATGATTTTATAAGACCTATTCATACAGAAAGGAATAATGAAATTTATAACCCTGAATATAATCAAGTTCCTAATCAAAATAATAGAGGCAATAATCAAATTCCTAGTCCTAATAGGAGAGTTAGTAATCAAGCTCCTAAAGAGAGTATTGGGATTAATAATCAGATTCCTAGTCAAAATAGAGGAATTAATCAAGTTCCTAATCAAAATAGTGGAATTAATAATCAAATTCCTAGTCAAAATAGTAGAATCAATCAAGTTCCTAATCAAAATAGAGAACTTCCTAATAATCAGTATGCTGGACAAAGTAGAGAAGCTAATCAAAATAATCATAATCAAAATAATCAATATAATAATCCCAATCAAGAAAATAGAAATTCAAATCAACAAGAGAATAATTACAATAATTTAAATCAACATAATGATAATAATAGTAATTTAAATCACTTTAACGATAATAATAGTAATTTAAATCAACATAATAATAATAATAATAATAATAATCACAGTAATCTTAACAATCAAAATGATTTTAATGCTCAAATATCTGAATATATTTTAGATAAAGCCAATTCTAAAGATATTTATGAAAGGATAAGTGAATATTCAAGTGATTCTAAATTAAATAATTTAGACCAAAACCAAAACACTATTCAAGATGAGATGATTAGTAGTGATTTGTCTAAATTTTCAGAAAGTTATATAATATCTTCTAGAGATGCTATGACTTCTCAAGAAGCTTTTGATAATATAGCTAATAATGCTAAAAAAGAGATATGCATTGAAATTTCTTCTATAAAAGACATACCTACTAAATTTTTATCAAAACTTTCTTCTTTGAATGTTAAAATGATTATTGAAGAATTTGATGTTAAAGACATGGCTTATGTTCTTTTAATAAGTTCTCTTTTAGAACAAGGGATTAAAATAAAAACTATGGAATCTATTAATAATATGAATTTAATAGCTGATGATTCCAATGCATTAATAATGACTGAAAAATATTTCAATGAAGATTACAATATTGGAGCAATTTTCAGTGATTCAAAATCCATTTCTAATATAAAAGTTATTTTTGAAAGTGTATGGGAAATGGCTAGTGATATAAAAATTCCTAATAATACTTAATATATCAATGAAATAATAAGTATAGATATTAATATTAATTAATTATTTATTTTAATTAATTATTTAAATTATATTTTAGAGTTTATATTTTATTTAGAATTTTATATTAAAATAATATATTTTTTGTTAAACATAATTAAATGATTAAAATCATTTAGAAATAATTAGAAATAAATAAAAATAATAAATTAATTTAAAAATATTTTAAAAAATATAAAACAAGTTAAAAATAATTAGGTGATATAATGGAAATAACTTGGTTAGGTCATTCTGCATTTGAAATAATTTCAGATAATGGAGTTAAAATTTTAATAGATCCCTTTATAAGTAACAATCCTAGTTGTAATATTCCAGTTGAAGAAATTGAAGCAGATGTAATATTAGTAACCCATGGACATGCTGATCATTTTGGAGATTCAATGGAAATAGCTAATAGAACTGGTGCAACTCTTATTGGAAACCATGAATTATCTTTGTTTTTTTCAAAAGAAGGGTTTGATACTATTAGCTTAAATATTGGAGGATCTATATTTTTTAGAGATATTAAAATCACTATGCTTGATGCAAAACATTCTTCAGATATTGATTTTATGGAGGAAATTGTTCCTGGAGGAAGTGCAGCTAGTTTCCTCATAACTTTAGAAAAAGGATGTAAAATTTTCCATGCTGGTGACACTGGTCTTTTTGGAGATATGGAAAAAGTTATTGGAGATATTTATAAACCAGATATAGCTATGATTCCTATTGGGGATAAATTCACAATGGGTCCATTTGAAGCAGCTATGGCTACAAAATGGATTTCTCCTAAAATTGTCATGCCAACTCATTATAATACTTTCCCAGTTATTGAGCAGAATCCAACTGTTTTTTCTAATTTTGTCATGCAAATGAATCCTAAAACACTAACTGTTATTTTAAATCCTGGTGAAACTTTCAATCCTAGTAAAGAAGAATAATAATTTAAGACTTTTTGGATTTTTTTTATATATATAGTTTTGCTCTATTTTCAGAGTAATTCTTTATATATGCTTACTCTATTTTCAGAGTAATTTAATTGAAATTAACTTATTTTTATGAATAATTTTTATTATATAAATCAATTTTTTATAAATAATCAATTTTATTAGTTTTTATTAAAATCATTATTTTTTTAAAATAAATATTATATATTTTAATTTTAAAGCTAAATATTTTAAAATAATTATAATTATAAAATAAACATATATTTTAAAATAAAAAAGGAATTAAAGAACATATATAAATAAAATATATAATAGTAATATATAAGAATATATAGGATATATACTAATGAATTAACATATAAAAATATATAATAAAAAGTTTAATAAGTGAATTAACTGTTATATTTGCTTTAGAAAAGTTATTTAGGATATTATTTTTATTTTTTTAAAACACATTTGAGAATGAGACTATGAATACAAA
Source organism: Methanobrevibacter sp. (assembly GCA_009784145.1). GTDB lineage: Archaea > Methanobacteriota > Methanobacteria > Methanobacteriales > Methanobacteriaceae > Methanobinarius. The sequence continues at coordinate 6,029 of WRCI01000013.1, read as the reverse complement.
AGAAACGATTATTGACTCTGCAAAATATTCTTTTAAGGTAAAAAGAAGTTTTCTTTTTTTAGGATTTTTATTTTGGGCATTAAGTCATAATTTTCGAGTTATTCTTAATGAAAATTTTTCATTAGCTATGTTTTTAATCATTCCTTTGATGCTTTTCACATTTATTGAAGGAGGGTATCTTGCTACAATTATTGAAGATACAATATTTGGTTTAAATATTCAACCAAAATTTGAAAACTATAAAAATTTAATCTTTAAAGGAATAAAAGAGGTTTTAATAGTTTTTATTTATTCAATCATACCTATATTTACACTCATTGTATTACTAATCTTTGATTCAGCTTTATTTACATTTAATATAGCTAATTTAATATTATTTTCTTTATTTATATTTTTATTATTCTGTTCATTTATAGTGCTTCAAGGAGCTATTATCCATTATGAATACAGTCATGCTAAATTCAAGACGGCTTTTGAATTTAGATTGATATTAAGAAAATTAAGAAGTATGGGTGTAAATAGGTTTATAACATCTTTTTCAATGCTTACACTTATTTTAGTTTTTATTATTCCTATAACAACTGGAATTACAGAAGAAGTACATCCAATAATATCAATAATTATGGAATTCACAATATTGCCTTTTTTAGCAATATTTTCATCTAGACTTCTGGGGTTAATAGGAAAACATCACTTTATTTAATATAATAATTATAATAATTTATTTGATAAAATAAGAATATATTATTCGCTTAATAAGATAATAATTATTTATTTAATAAAAATAATAATTAATATAAAAAGAATAAAGATAGCTTAATAAGCTATTTAATAAGATTATAAGATAATAATTAATGTAAAAAGAATAAAAATAGCTTAATAAACTGTTTAATAAGATTATAAGATAATAATTAATGTAAAAAGAATAAAGATAGCTTAATAAGATTATAAAATAATAATTAATGTAAAAAGAATAAAGATAGCTTAATAAGATTATAAAATAATAATTAATATAAAAAGAATAAAGATAGCTTAATAAGCTGTTTAATAAGATTATAAGATAATAATTAATATAAAAAGAATAAAAATAGCTTAATAAGCTATTGTTTATATATTTAAGGTTTAAATTAATAAAAAAAGAAAAATAGGAATATTATCCTAAAATTCTTTTGATATCTTCTTCTGGATCACCTAATGGAGTTAAATTGTAATTTTCTACTAAGAAGTTAACAATTGTATCATTAGCCCATGCTGGTAAGATTGGACCAATTAACATATCTTGCTTATTTAAGTAGAATAAACTCCAAAGAATAGCTGCTGCTTTTTGTTCCATCCAACTTAAGACAATTGTAAGTGGAAGGTCATTTAATTCAAGAGAGAACAAATCACAAAGCGCAATGGCTAAATCAATAGCTACTATTGCATCATTACATTGACCAATATCTATAAGTCTTGGAACTCCTTCAATATCTCCAAGGTCTAAATCATTGAACCTGTATTTTCCACAAGCTAATGTAAGGACAATAGTGTCTTTTGGTAATTTTTCAACAAACTCTCTGTAATATTTTGTTTGTGGAAGAGGGCTGTCACATCCACCAACTAAGAAGAATCTTTTGATTTTCCCACCAACAACTAATTCTTTGATTTTATCTGCCAATGAAAGTATGGTTGAAAGACCAAAACCAGTTGTTACAGTTGTTTTCTCTTCTTCTTCTAAATCTCCAAGTTCAAGAGCTTTATTTATAACTGGGGTGAAATCATAATCTTGTATTTGCATAATTTCAGGAAGTTTAGCTACTCCACTTGTGAAAATTCTATCAGCATATTCATCTTTTGGTAAAAGCACACAGTTTGAAGTAGCTAAAACAGCAGCATTATATTTGGAAAATATTTTCTTTTGATCAAACCAAGGTCCACCAAGTTGACCAGCTAAATGTTCATATTTTTTAAGTTCTGGATATCCATGAGCCGGTAACATTTCACTATGAGTGTAAACATTTATTCCTTTTCCTTCAGTTTGTTTTAAAAGTTCTTCAAGTGCTTTTAAATCATGCCCTGTAACAATTATTCCAGGACCTTTTTTAGCTCCAACTTCAACAACAGCAGGTACAGGTTCTCCATAGTTTGATATATGTGCATCTTTAAGCATTTTCATAACTTTAATATTTGCTTCTCCAGCTTCAAGACCAAGATTTATAAGGTCACCAATGTCATAGTTTACCTGTGTAAGAGTACTATATACTCCTTTACTTAAAAATTCATCAACTTCTGGATTCCTAGCTCCTAATTTATTTGCTTGATAATTATATGCACTTATACCTTTTATTGCATATATTAAATTATCTTGCAGTCTAGCTACTGTAGGTTCTTTTCCACAAACTCCTCTAACAGTGCATCCAGTTCCCTTTGCAGTTTGGGAACATTGGTAACAAAACATATCTAATTTATCATTTGCCATATTTTTACCTCCAATTGTAGAATCTTTATTTCTTTTAAAAGATTTGAATATTTTCTTTATATTCTTTTAATTCCATTTTTAAATGTTTTAGCATTTACTTTTTAAACTTGTTTAAGTTTAAATAATATTGACTTATTGAAGAACAAATAGGTATTATGTTGAATTTAATTAATATTCTATTGATTTATTGAATTATATCAAATTATATTAAAGTTTATTAAATTTTATTAAATTATATTAGATTATACTAATTTATATTAATTTTATAATATTTTTCTATATAATTTTTATATATAAAATATAAATTATAAAATAATTTTTTATATAAATTTTAATTTTTATATAATATCTTTATAAATAAATTATAAAAATTTAAAAAATTTTATATTCAAAAATATTTGATTAAATTTAATTAAATTCTTTTTTTAACAATATTTGTTCTTGTTAATATTATATTATAAATTCTATATAATATTTTTGTAACTTGTTCAGGGTAAAAAGTAACAAAGTTTATAATATAGAAAAATAAAAATTATTTATAACTATATACAAATTATTTATAGCTATATAAAAATTATTAAATAAAATAAAATAGTGGGGATTATATTGCAAAATAAAACAGTTGATTCATTGAAAAAACTAGGACTTAGTACCTATCAAGCATTAGTTTACATTTCACTAACATATATGATTTCAGGCACTGCCACTGATATCAGTCTAAATTCAAATGTTCCAAGATCAAAAATTTATGATGTTTTAAAAGTTTTAAGTGAAAAAGGTTTTGTTGAAATAGAAAGAGGAAGACCTCTTAAATATCATGTTGTTCCACCAACAGAAGTTTTTAGACATTATAAGGATAAAATATTAGAAGAATTAGAAGAAAGTGAAATGGAACTTAATTATGCTTATGAAAACCAATTGTCAAAAACTCCAGCTCCAATTTGGTTAATTCATGGAACTGATAGAATTATTAAAAAAGAACTTGAAATCATCTCAAGAGCTAAAAAAACAGTTAATATTAGAATGGGCTTTTTGTTTAAAAATGAAATTAATCAGCTAATTGAAAAGTTTGAGAAACAAATTAATCGAGGAATTGAAGTCAATATATTAGCTTCTCCTTATTCTTATGTAGATAATAAAAAAATAAATATTATTGGAGAATTTAAGGATTCTAAAGTTAATATTATGAAAGCAAATCTTCCATTTGTAAAGATGATTGTAAGAGATGGAAAAGAAATGATACATATATTTACTAAGTTTAGTGGAAAAGAACGAAGTGTTATTTCTAATACAGCTATTGGTGTTTGGAATCAATATGAAGACATAGCTAAAAATTATGATGATAGATTTTTTAATATATGGAATAAAAAGCTAAAAAATAAGGTATAATTAATTAGAAAGAAAAGTTAATTAGAATAAGTTTTAGTTTGGAATAAATGTTAATTAGAAAGAAAAGTTAATTAGAATAAGTTTTAGTTTGGAATAAATGTTAATTAGAAAGAAAAGTTAATTAGAATAAATGTTAATTAAAAATAAATTTCAATCAAACATTTTTAATTATTCTACTTTTTCATAAAGATTATTTCCATGAGAATCCATAGCTACTATTAATGGTCCAAATTCTTCTACATTTAATTCCCAAATAGCTTCAGGGATTCCAAGATCAAGCCAATGAACATTATCAATATTTTTCACAGCTTCGACATAGAGTGCAGCACAGCCACCAACAGCGGCTAAATAAACCCCTCCATATTTTTGAAGAGCATTAGCTACATCTTCATCCATTCCACCTTTTCCAATAATGATTTTAGGTCCCATTTTTAGAAGTTCTCCTTCATAGGGATTCATTCTTGTACTTGTTGTTGGACCAATAGCTATTATTTCAAATCCAGAATCTTCATCTCCAGATATTATAGGACCTGCATGGAATATAGCTGCCCCTTCAAGGTTGCAAGGAGTTTTTTCTTTTCCACTTTCAATTATTCTTTTATGTGCTTGATCTCTTGCAGTTAATATTTTTCCACTTATATTAACAATATCTCCTGCTTTTAAATCGTTTATACCATTAGAGTTAACTGGAACAAGTAATTTTTTCATGAATTCACCTATTAAGAATTTATCTATAACATTTTTTATAATTATTATATAATATTTATATTTATAATCATATTAATTTTATAATCATATTAATTTTATAATATATTAATTTTATAATCATATTAATTTTTTAAATTAATCATTATTTTTAAAAATATTAATTTATAGCCAATTTAAAAAAGAAAATACTTTTCAAAAATTGTAAATTATTTATTAGAGAAACATATTTATTCTTTTTATACTTTATTAGAGAAATATATTTATTCTTTTTATACTTTATTAAAAAAGAGTTTTTACTATGTTTTTAGTTTTTTAATGAATTCTAATTTTAAACCTGTAGCTTTTGCTACTTCTTCAATTGAAAGTCCCATATTTTTCAGTTTAAAGGCAATTTTAATTTTTTCTTCTTCCCTACCTTTTTCTTCTCCTATTTTTATTCCTTTTTCTTCTCCTATTTTTATTCCTTTTTCTTCTCTGTCTTCCATCATTGTTTTTTGTTGTAATTCTTTTATTTTTTGTGTCATGTATATGTCATATGCATCTTCATCTTGTAATGCTTCTTCTATTTTCTTTAATGCGACATTTAAACCTTCATCACCCATTTTAACAATCTCCTTTCTTTCTTCATGACTTGTTTGGTTATCTAAAAAAATTAAGTATTGTAGTTCTTTACTTATGTTTATATTCTCTTCTTTGTTTTTGTTTTTTAAATATTTTTTTATTTTTTTATAACTTTCTAGTTTTCTAACTTTTGGCATTTCAATTATGTGTAATTCCATGGTATCTGTGAATAATTTATGCCCATAATAACCTTCATAAGTGAATTTACTGATATTATGCCAAAATGGAGAATCTATTAAATTAAAATCACAAATAGCTACTATTTTGCTTTTTCTGATATTTTATTATTCTTTCCTCTGTTTATTGTTAATGTAATCATTTTTGATAAATAGTATATTAATCTGTCTTCAAAATATTTTTCATACTCCTGTTGGACTTCTATATCTATTTTTTTATTACAACTTGTTCTTAAATGACAATCAAATATAGAACCCTTCTTTCCTTTAATATCGGGAGGTATATTAGTGTCTACTGATTTTATATCTCCTTCTATTTTTATTCCTAATATTTCTAATAATCCTCTTTGCTGTAATTCATTACTATCACTAGCCATATATATTGAAAACAAAACATCCTCCATAACTTTATAAGTGTCTATTGTAAATCCATCTTTAGGATTTTTTTCTTCTTTTTTAGAACTTTTTTCTTTTTCTGATTTAATTTTTATTACTTTATCTTTCATACTTAATATTAATATTCTACCTATATTTAAACATAGTTGTTTTAATCAAGCTTATTTTACAAACTAAGAATAATTTTTCACTAATAAATTTTTTAACACGATAAAAATAATTTTTTACTCATAAAAGAATTTTTAATCAAAAATAGAATTTCATTTTAATGAAAAATATTT
>WRCI01000012.1 GCA_009784145.1 Methanobrevibacter sp. | reverse complement strand
GAATCTTCATTTCCATTATCCTTTAAAATGCCTAAAATTCCAGGAATATCTCTTGTTGTATGAACTCCTGGGGCTAAAAATACAGGAACAACAATTAATCTATCAAAATCTTTTTCTTTAGTCATTGAATCAATAGTTTGTGCAATTGTCGGTTCACAAAGCTCCATGAATCCTTGACCAACAGTGTAGCTAGCTTGAGTCTTATATTGATTATAAACCTCAGTTATAAATTCACGATTATAGTTTAATCTACTTCCATGACTAACAAGTAAAATAGCTGTTTTTTCTTCTTCGATGGTATTATCAGAGTTGTCAATAGCTGATTTAATTCTATTATGAATAATATCAATTATCATTGGATCTGGACCAATACAATTAATTAAATTAATTTCTCCATTAAAGTTAACTTTCTCAATTTCTTTAAGATAGTGATTATTTGGATAGTTACCATCAGGACATCTTGGATCAATTTCTTTAGGTTCTAAACCTAAAATAATTGGAATATCAATATTAGTATGAATACCTGGAGCTAAAAATACAGGCATGGCTATTATCTTTTTAATATTCATGTTATTATTGGTTAAATTAGTGATAGCTTGAGAAATAGAAGGTTCAGCTACTTTCATATAACCAACTTCAGTAGTATATCCAGTTTTAGCTATAAATTTTTTATGTATTTCTTTGAAAGTCTTTTCTGCATAAGGTAAGCTACTTCCATGACTGATTAGTAAGATTCCAAAATCTTCAGAGTATGAATCAATTGCATCAGAATATGAATCAATTGTTTTAGAGTATGAATCAATTATATGAGAATTTGAATCACTTAGCTTAGAGTTTGAACTATCTAACATATTTATTCCTTTAGTTGAGTTAATTTTACTTAATTGGTTTGAATTTGAATCCATAAGAGATTACTCCGTCTTCACCATCTTCTCCTATTTTTCTAAATACCATTTCAACTGGATTTCCAATTTCTATTTCATTTAAATCACAGTCTACAAGTTGAGCTGTTAGTTTTACCCCTTCATCTAATTCAATTATAGCTACTGCATAAGGAGCGATTATTTTAAACTCATCAGTTGGGGTTTCAACTATAGAAAAGCTATGGATTTTTCCTTTTCCTTTAAATTGAATATTTTCAATTTTTCCTTTTCTTCTACATTTTGGACAAATCACTCGTGGAGGGAAGTAAACTCCTTCACAATTTGTACATTTTGAACCTATGAGATTATATCTTTGTGGAATATGACGCCATGTTCTTACAATATCAGACATTTATAGCCCCCTAGTAGGTATAATATCTATATAACTAAAATTTCAAATAATATTAAGAATTTTTTTTATATATAATTTAACATTTTATATTTTAATTAATTAAAATTCATATAAAAATTATCATGTTTATTTATATTAACTAAATATTTATGTAACAATCATATAAAAATTTAATTAATTAAAGTAATACTTTAATTATTTTTTATAATATTTAAATTTTATGATAAATAAAATTATTTATTTTTTATAAAAATTTTAAAATATAATATTATAAAAATAAAAATTATAAAAAAAATAAAAAATATTAAATTTTAATAAAGATTAAAAAATATAAATTGTTCATCGAAAATAGAGTTGATAACTTGTCAATGTTGTAGAAAGAAGAAAAAATCTTCTCTCTAAGAAAAATATTAATTTTACCATTTAATAGTCTTCATACCCATTTCCAAACCCATTGGTAGCCCCAAGCATAACCCCATTTCCATACATATTTATATTGATATCTATATCCTCCATAATAATAATCATAGTCATATACCAAATCAAGGACATAGCGGTATCCATAATAATATCCATAATCATATACATATTTATATTGAAGTTTTGACCCAGATGAAATGTTTTTAGATGTGACTGTCGAGTTTTTACTTTTTAATGAAGTTATAGAATCTTTATAAAAAGTTTTAAGACTCATATTAAGTGCAGTGGATTGTGTTTTTGATTTTTTCCCTTTTTTATTAACATTATAATACTTGATTTTATCTCCTGTTTTAGTATAATAAATAGTCTGAAGAAGTTCTTTTTTATTGTTTTTCTTTTTATATCCATATAAATCCATTTTAATATTTTTAGAACCTTTAGTGTATGAAGTATATGAAATTTTATTTTTATATCCAGCATCTGCCTTTTTAATATTAAATGAACCTGAATCAAATTTTTTCCACTTTGCTGCTTCAACTGTATCAACAAAACTTATTATTCCTACAGCAAAAACAAATAATAGCAAGATAACTATTATTATATTTTTATTTAATTTCAATTTTATCAATCCCCAGTAAATATATTAGAAATATAAACAATGTTTTAAATATTTCTATAATGTTATAATATATTTCTATTAATATTATAATATATGTCTATAATGTTATAATATTTTAAAATTATTATATAAATAATTAACTCAAAAAGTGATGATAGCTAAAATAGCTTAAAAAATAATAAAAAATAACCATATTAATACAAATAAACAAATTAAACCATGCCAAAATAAGACTCGTTATAGAATAATAATAATTTTATAAAATGTGTATATAAAATCTATATATACTAAAATATTTAAATGAAAAAAATACAAAAAGTTTTTAAATAGCTTGCTCCAATATAATAAAGATATATAGTAAATTAGATTATATTTAACTATATTTTTTAAATACTTATTAATACATAAATACTTGTTAAAATTTTTAATATTTCTTATATTTATTATTAAATATCTAAATTAGTACTATATTTCATTATAGTTCTAACTTACTATTAAATTAGTATTAAATTTAAAATTATTATTTATTTTAATTCTTGGGAGGCATTTTTATGAGTGATGATATTTTTAACGAAGTTTCTGAAATTTTAAAGCACATTATGGAAAATCCTAGTGTTCCGCGTAACATCAGAAGAGCTGCTGATGAATCTAACACAACTTTAAACAATGAAGATGAAGATGTGACTGTAAGAGTAAGTGCAGTTATTTTGATATTAGATGAAATCAGTAATGATCCAAATATACCAATTCATGCAAGAACACTTATTTGGGAAGTTTTAAGTAAATTAGAATCAATTAAAACACATTAACTGAAAAAACTAACTATACTCGACTTTTATTTTTATTGTGACAATTGTCACAATTTATATTAATTATTTAAAATTTTTAATTAATAAAATATTTTTATTCATTATTATTATTTTCTTTTTTATTTAATTTAATCTGGCTTTTATTAGATTATTTCCTCATATTTTTATTATTAATTATTAATTATTAAAACTATTTTCAATTAAATATAGCTCTTATTCTAAAAAATCTAAAAAAAATCTTAAAGATTTAATGTATGAGAAATAAACTGAGTTTTAGCTATATCTTCAACAAATTCTGCTAATAAACAAGCTTCTTTTAGGTTTTCGCCAGTAACTATGACTCCATGTTCTTTTAAAATTAAAACATCTTCATTTTTCAGTGCTTCGGCTGATTTTGTAGCTAATTTTTCACTTCCTGGTTTTTCATAAGCAATTTCAGCCAAGTATGGAGATTTGATTTCTCCAAATCCTTCAAGTCTCTTTATTTTCTTATCTGAAAATGCAAAGCCTGTTGCAAAAATTGAGTGTGTATGAACGATTCCTCCAACATCTTTTTTTTCTTTGTAAATAGCTAAGTGTAGATAAACTTCAGAAGAAGGGACTCCCTTTGTTAAATTATTTCCTTCAATATCAACTAAAATAATATCTTCTTCTTTTAAATCTCCTAAAGATTTTAAAGTAGGTGTAATAGCTATTACATCCATTCCATTATCTTTAAATCTAGCACTTACATTTCCAGCTTTTCCAGAAACTAATTTTTTTTTGAATAAATATTTTGATATTTCAATAATGCTTTTAATATTGTCTTTATTATCATACATTTTATATCATCCATCTAATTATCATCAATTCAATTATCAACAAAGCTATATCCTACACTTAATTATTAACAATACCCTTATCATTAATTCAATTATCAACAAAGCTATATCCTACACTTAATTATTAACAATACCCTTATCATTAATTCAATTATCAACAAAGCTATATCCTACACTTAATTATCATTAATTATAACACTAATATATTGAGTTAAATTATTTATTTAAAAAATTCAATTGTTTATAAGTTCCTCTATGAAGAACTGGAACATTTGCACATGTAGGAACAATATTGTGGATTTTTTGAAACTCTGTTTGGGTTTGAAAAGTTCCTGAGTTAATCATGTGGACTCCATTATAATTTTTATATGTATTAATATGAACATGGCCTGTGTGGAAAATATCTGGAACATTATCAATAACAAGGTAATCTTCAAGTTCTGAAGCAAGTGGAGTTCTTTCACCATAGATTGGAGCAAGATGTCGCATATTTAAGAGTTCTTCCATGATAATATCATTACGTTCATGGGAAAATCCTTTAACACCAATAGCTATGTCATCAAAACCACGACCATGGTAAATAAGAGTATTCCAACCATCAAGACTTACAACAGCAGGATTACTTACAAATTCTGTGTTACTGAGTTCATATAGAGATTTTGCATATTTTTCTGGTACTGCTGGCTGAGGTTCAGCTACTCTTGAAGCATCGTGGTTTCCAGGAGATATGATAATTTTAATATCACTTCTAATATCTCCAAGAAGACGGGCGGCCTCATCATATTGGTCTGAAATGTCTTTAATACCTAGTTCTGCATCTTGGTTTGGGTATATGCCAATACCATCTACAATATCCCCACAAACAACCATGTATTTAACATCATTGGCTATTTTTTTTTGTTCTTCACTTCCAAAATCACCATTTAACCATTGTGTAAACCTTACAAATGCATCTTCAAGAAAAGTTAAGCTACCAACATGAATATCTGATGTAAATACAGCTGAAAAATTCATGTCTTTTTTAGGAACTCTTGGAATTCCTGGTTGAATTATTCTATTTGCAATAGCTAATTCTCCCTTTCTTTCAGCTAAAATTCCAACAATTTCATCTTTAACAAGTTTTTCTGAAAGTTTGAATAATTCATGATTGTCCTTATGGAATAATACAGTTATTTCGTCTGTGTCATCTTCAAAAATTACAATTCTATGACCATTTTTGGTGTTTCTAATTTCTGAAACCATTACAATGAGATTTAAGTCCGTAGTTTTTTCATCTAAATCCCTAATCTTTTGAAAAGCTTTTAGTTCTGGTCGTTTAGATAATATTTTCGATAATTTTTCATATCTGTTTTTAAAATAAGTAATTAAATTTCCAATTTCCCCACTAGTATATGATTTTTTACTAGTATCTTGTAATATTTTAAAGTCATATTCAGCTGTAGGTGGATTTAAATTTCTTTTAAATTTAGATGAGTCTATTGTCTTAGACTGTTTATTATTTATAGCTTTATTTGATACATCTTCTCTGACTTTTTCATTAGAAACACTTAAATCATCTGCCATCTCAGAATCAATGCTATTGGAAACATCAACACTTGTATCTGAATCAACATCAACACCAGTACTCGTGTTAATATTGGTGTTATCGTTAATAAAAGAATCAGAAGTTGTTTTAGTAGCAATTGTGTTGACTACATTTTTAGTATCTGAATTTTTAATTTTAACATTGGTGTCGGTGCTTATATTTTTTGTATTAGTAATTACACCTTTATTATCAATATCGACAGTGTCAACACCCTTATCAAGAGAACTGCCCTTATCAACAGCTACACCCTTATCAATCGGATCGCTCTTACCAACAACCACATTCTTATCAACTAGATCGCTCTTATCAATGTCGCCAAAACTAATGTTTTCTTTTTCATTATTAGCAAACAAACTACTTTGACTATCTGATGTGTTTTGATCTTTTTCAGCTTTTGAATCAGAAATAGCTAAACCTAATGTTACTATAAATTCATCAACTATATTTTCATCTAAAGAGATTAATTGTTCTTTAGAGAATTTTTGACTTTTTAATTTTACAATTAAAGAAGAAGAAAAATCTAAAGGATCATCTAATCCGATAATTTTTTCATAAGCTTCTGGTGATAAGTTAATATCTTTTTTTGCGAACTTAAAAAGAACTTCTGTTGTCATAATATCATTGAAATAAATTTTTTAAAATTTATAAAGAATAGTATATTCTATAAATTTATATTTTTTAATAATAGTGTTTATATTAATATTGGTTTTTTTAGTTTATATTTTTAATCATGAAAATTTCAATAGTATAAATTTAACAGAAAATTTTTAGAATGAAATTGTATTTGAAAATATTATCAAAAACTGACAGTCCCAAAAACTTTTTAACAGTTACTTTTATTATAAATAAAAAACATATTTATAATGTTATAAATTATATATTTATCTATTATTAATTCCTAAATTACTGAATAATAAATTAATAAACTATATATTTATCTATTATTAATTTCTAAACTACTGAATATTAATAAAGTAAAATATATATTTAGCTAAATAGAATAAAATACTTAAAAAAAATATTCTAAATTAATAATAATCTATTAACTAAGAATATTAACTGATAAATTAATTAAAAAACATAATAAAAAAATCATTACCTAGAGATTGAATATGATTAGGTGGGTTTATGTCAGGAAAATTAAAAATTTTACTTATATTGGTATTTTTCATAGCTTTTTTTGAAGCAGGGCTTTTCAGTTCTTATACAATAATAACATCTGAACCTCCAGATGTCAGGGGTCTTATTGATTTACAAATCAGAACCATCACAGAGTTTTTTAGTCCAGAAAAAATAAGTGAAGTTATGATTAAAGATCCTGAAGAAGTTACTATAATTAATAAAGCAAAAGTAGCTGATGCTATGGCAAGTGCTGCAAAGGTGGATGGTATTGATATAAGTACTATGAATGTAACCACCTTGAATAATACTCAAAATAGAGAATTCGATGTTGAAATTAATGCTTTAGCTTTTTCATCACCAAATTCCACAAAAGGTTCATTAATATTATCAACAGTTCCTGATTATAGTGTTACAGTAAAAGCTCTTGCATATAGAACAAACGACGGTACTATTGAAGTTAATGTAACTAGTATAGCTGTGGTCTCTATTATGAAACTTGCCACTACCGATGAAACATTTATTGGTGGGGGAAATTCTTCTAATAGAAGTGGGAGTAGTGGTAACAATAGAGGTGGAGGTCTCAATATTTCATTTGTTTAAAAAGAAGAGAGTGTAAAACAATCTCTTCATTAAATGAATAACATTGAAACAATCATTCCTCAAATAATTAAATATAAATTAATTAACTAATTAAATATTTTATTTTTATAATTTTAAAAAATTAGGTGACTTAATGATTAATATTATAGGTCTAGGACCTAACAGAGAAAATATTACACTTTCAGCTTTAGAAGCTCTTGAAAAATCAGATGTAATAATTGGATATAAAAAATACATAGATTCTATTTCTGATTTACTTGAAGATAAAGAAATTATAAAAAAAGGTATGGGTGATGAGATTGCAAGAGGAGATATTGCAATATCTAAATCAATCCAAGGAAAAACAGTTGCCTTAATTAGTTCTGGTGATCCGGGAGTTTTTGGAATGGCTAATGTCTTATTTCAAATAATGGCTAAATATAAAGATTTTGATTCTAAAAAGGATATAAAAATATTTCCAGGGGTGAGTTCTGTTAATTATAGTGCTTCACTTCTTGGAGCCCCATTACATGACTTTGCAGCTATTAGTTTGAGTGATATATTAACACCACTTTCAGAAATTGAAAAAAAAATAGAATATGCTTCTCGTGCTGATTTTATAATAGCTATTTACAATCCTATTAGTAAAACAAGGAAAAAACCTTTTAGAAGATTCAAAGAAATATTGATGGAAACTAAAGATCCTAAAACTTTAATTGGAATTGTAGATAGTAGTGAGAACTTAAATAAAAGAAAAAATACTGAAAACTTAAATAAAAAAGAAAAAAATAAAAACGCCAATTTTCTTTCAAAAACTGAAATTCCATCAAAAACAAGTGTTGTGACATTAGACAATCTTAATGAAGAAGATATTAATATGTCCACAACATTAATTGTTGGAAATTCATCAACATACCTTCAAGACGGTTATATGATTACTCCAAGAGGATATGTTGTTAAATCACAGATTCATCCATTGTCTGAAGAATTTTATACTAAATATTTGGCTGGAGAATCTCCTATTGGTCCAAATGAAACTTGTGAATATTATCCCTGCCATGATATGGAAGATGGAAAACAACAATGTGATTTCTGTTATTGTCCCTTCTATCCATGTGGTGATAGCTCTACAGGGGGGGAATGGATAAAAGGTAAGAATGTTTGGAGTTGTAAAGACTGTAAATGGATTCATGAAGAAGCTACTGTAGAATGTGTTAAAAAAAGCTTGAACAATATTCTTGAAGAAGTAGATGATTTAACAATTAAAAAGAAAGAGTTATTAAAGTTACGTAAACATTGTATTAGTGAAACTAGAAGAAAAAAATAGTTTATTTAAATTTTAATCAATTATTTATCGAATATATACACATGTTGAAATTATATTATTATATAAAATATTATAATTATATAAGAAAAAATATTACAAATTAAAATATATTATAAAAAAATTATAATTACTATAACAAAAAATATTACAAATTAAAAATAGATTTAAAATAAATTAAAAAAATAAAAAATATAATAAAATTTAATTTATCATACTAATTTTCCAAAATCAGTACTTATTAATAATAAAATAATGAAATAAATAATAAAGATAATGAATAATAAAAATAGGGAAATAATAAAAACATAAGGATGGAAACAAAAAATGGCTAGTATAAAAGACATATTAATAGAGATGAAAAATTTATCTGAGTTGATGGTTGATTTAGCTTATTCAGCTGTTCTTTTTAATAGTAAAAATGCTGCAAAAGAAGTTTTAAAATTAGAAAATAAAGTAAATAGTTTAAATTATGAAATAAAAAAACAGTCCCTTGTTGCAGCACGTTCTATTGAAGATGCTGAAAAATTAACAGCTCTTCTTGAAATAGCTGAAGCTGCTGAAAGTATAGCTAATGCAGCTAAAGATTTGGCAGATATTGTTATTAAAGGTATTAAACCCCACCCAGTATTTAAAATGGTAATGGAAGAAGCTGAAGAAATTATCACTAGTACAAAAGTTCAAGAAGATTCTGAATTGTGTGATAAATCTCTTGGTGAATTAGTATTAGCTAACAGGATAGGAATGACTGTAATAGTTATTAGAAGAGATGAAACTTGGTTATATGGTCCTAATAGACATACAATTATAAGAGCTGGTGACACAGTAATAGCTAAAGGAACAGAAGTAGGTGGAGAGCTTTTAGAGAAATTAGCTAATAATGAAATCGATCTTGATGAAATAGCTGATTTAGTAGATGAAGAAAGTCAATCCAAAAGTGAAGATAAAGATTAAATAATATTATTCTTAAGTTTTAACTAATATAAATAAACTTTAACTAATATAAATAAATTTTAACTAATATAAATAAACTTTAAAAATATTTTATGATAAAATTTAACTGTATTTAATGAATAAATTCTAAAATAAATTTTAAATAAATCTTAAATATATTTCAAATAATTCAAAGAGTTGGTAAAATGTATGTAGGTGATATTTGTGAAGAAAGTAAAGCTTCTATTGAAGATGATTCGGCAAATATCCTCTATGATACTATCACTCATAGTAAATTCTGTAATATTTGTCTATAAAAAAATAAACTATTTGTTTTCTATCCCTTACCGAGTAGGTCATAGATTTAAGTCTTTTTTTAATGAAACAAACTCTGTTCTTAGAGAATCGTTGTTGGGTCTTTTAATTTGTGCTATTGGTGGTTTGTGTGCTGGACTAATATTAGGAAAAATGGAATACTTTTTAACTGCATTTCCTGGGCTACTAGTTATTATACCTGGAGCTATAGGAATGAGAGGAAATATATTTGGAGCTCTTGGCTCACGACTTGGTTCAAATCTCCATATTGGTTTACTTTCCCCTGAATTTAAACGTTCTAAAATCCTTTCTGAAAATATTCTATCTTCTCTTATATTAACCTTAGTTTTATCCATGCTTTTAGGTTTTATAGCTAAAATAATCTGTGTAATATTTGGTTTTGAAAGTATTAGTTTAGTTGATTTTATATTAATTTCAATATTTGCTGGACTAATTTCTAGTGTAATTATGTTACCAGTTACTATGTTAATATCCCTTAAAAGTTATGAAAATGGATGGGATCCTGATAACATATCTACTCCAATTATAGCTGCATTTGGTGATTTATTTACATTGCCTTCTATTATACTATCTACTATTATTATTTCAGTAATATCAAGTACAATATTAAAATATATTATATTTATATTTTTTATAACAATCTCTTTACTAAGTCTTTATTATGGTATAAAATCTGGTGGAGAGATGAAAAAAATTCTTAAACAATCTACACCTGTTCTTCTTCTTTGTTCGTTTTTAGGTATTGTAGCTGGTGGATTTTTAAATAGTTCAATCGAAACCTTGCTTAAAAATCCGAGCCTATTAACTTTAGTTCCTCTCTTTTCAGGGGAGAGTGGAAATTTAGTAAGTATTTTAGGTGCAAGACTTTCATCTGCACTTCATTCTGGTTTAATAAGCTCAGCATTGCGACCTGAAAAAGCAACTCTTAGGAATTTTTCAATAATCATCTTTTTAGCTATAATAATATATCCAATCATTGGACTTTTAGCTGAACTATCTTCTGTTATTTTACATATGGATGGTTTAGGGTATTTAAGTATTGTTGGGATAAGTACAATCTCTGGCTTAATACTAATTGCTATTATGCTGTTAATTGTATTCTTAATATCTGCATTCTCTTATAGAAAAAACTTAAACCCAGACAATATTGTTATTCCTGTTTCTACTAGTATAACTGACTCACTATCCTCTTTAATATTAGTTTCTGTAACTATTTTTATCTTAGAATTCCTAATTTTTTAAATTTTTCACTTTTATTAAAATTCTGAATTTTTTAAATATTTTATATTTTTCATTTTACTTACTTTTCGATTTAAATAATAAAAAATCTATGTTTAAAGATTAATTTTATTAATAAATTTTCTTTTAAAATTAAATTATTGAAAGATACTACTAATTAAAAATTTATTTTACATTTAAAAAATATTCTTAATCAAAAATTTATTCTAAACTTGAAAAAATACTTTACATTGAAAAAATATTCTTAATTAAAAATTTATTCTATTTTTAAATTAAAAAATAAATTTATCTTAAAAAACAGTTTTATCCTGAAAAACAGTTTTATCTTAAAAATTAACAATTAACAAAAAAATATAACGTTATTAAAGCAACATTTTTATATTAAATCCGAAATAATAAGTTTATGAAAATATTTAAAAAAAATATTCATGAAGAAAAAGATTTGAATGTTGAAGAATATGGAAATATATTTACAGGTTTAGCTGTTTTATTTGTTTTTACATTTATAATAATGGCAGTTATACTTATGAATTTTGTTGTTGATTCTAATCAGATAAATTCAGATAATCTAGCTTCACATGAATTTAACTATGTTGTGCAGGACTACAATAAAAATATAGGGATTTTTGGGAAAAATACAATTAGAGATTTAGCTAATGAAGTGATTAAAAATAAAATTTCTTCTCATAATAGTGCTGATGAAATAAAAAACAATTTACAAACTATACTTAATGATAAAGCTAATGATTATTATAAAAATACTGGTGTCAACTTTAAAAGTGAGGTTTTAAGTGTTTATAATGGAGAAGATCCTTTTCATCTGAATGTTAAAACACTTGTTACTGCAACTAAAGGAAAATCTGAATATAATCATGTAGTTGAAACTAAAATTTCTATTGAAGAGCTTAAAGACCCTTTACCTTTCTTAATGTGTAAAGAACATCCTACATTATTTGAAAATGGGACTAAAATATACTATAATGATGCCATTAGTTATTATTTATCTTCAAAAAACCTTTTAAACCCTGAAGTTTACGAAAATGCAACAAGCCCTCTTTTTATTAGAAAATGTCCTTTTGATCCTTATGAACACCATGGAAATAAATATGGAATGAAAAATTGTATTGATAATGGTTATTTTCATGAAAGTGCTGATGGTGGTTGTTATCTATGCCGTTTAGAAGGTAAAGCAACTTGTTTTCATTATGGGCTTGAAACCTTTATAGTACCACAAGCTGTGTCTTCTCTAAATCAAAGTTCAATTAGTGGTTCAGACCATGTTATTTTTTATGATAATTATCCTGGAGATACTATTGTTTTTTATGAAGAAAACGGATTTTATGAAATTCTTATTCTTGATAGCTCCCATGGTGCTAAGTATGGAATGAATTAAGCTAAAATAACAGAACCTAATTGTTTTTAAATAATTATTGAGAAAAATATCCAAAAATAAAAAATAATTAAAAAAGTACCTAAAATAAAAAAATAGCTGAAAAAGTACCTAAAATAAAAAAATAGCTGAAAAAATATCTAAAATAAAAAAATAGCTGAAAAAATATCTAAAATAAAAAAATTATAAAAAACACTGAAGGGAAAATTATGATAAAAACAGATGATTTTAATAAAAACACTGAAATAATTACAGATTCTAGAGGAATAGTGTTTTCAACTGATTTTTTATTAACATTACTTCTATTTGTAATAGTAATTGGAATAGTGGCTAATATCATTGATAATTCTAATGAAAAAGTATTAAATCCACTTGAAGTGGCTGAACTTGAAAGATTAACTGAAACTGCAGTTGATAATTTATTAAATAACCCTGGATCTCCTCCTAATTGGGAAAATATGTATAGTTTTGAAGGAGTTATTCCAGGATTAGCTACCCAGAATTTAATGAATGAAGGAGTTATAAATACAGTTTCTTTTAGAAAAATAGAAACATTAAAAAATAGTTATGGGGATTTAATAGGGAAAAAAATCTTCAATAATCGTGCTAAAAGTTTTATTGGTCTTTATCCTGTTGGTTGTAGTATTAATTCTATTTTTATTGGTGATTTAATTAATTACTCTAATGAAAGCGTTTCTAATATTGTTGTGGTTAATAGAACTGTAAAATGTGATTTTTATCGGGACTTGGCTATTGTTTCTATTAATAATGGTGATGAATTTAGTTTTAAGAATTTTGATAATAATAGAACATTGTGTAATCATGAAACTATTAATAGCTTAAATCATTCAAATGCTAATGGTTATTCTTGGGTTTGTAAAAAATTTAAAATTACAAAGAATGAATTTGAAAATAATAATTATTATTTCTTTTTTAATGATGATTCAATTAATAAGGGTAATTATTGGCTAATGGATAATATAAAAAATCTATCAAGAGATGAAGATATTAAAAATATTGATAGTGAAAAAATCAATTTGAATAATTATTTTTCTGAAATTTTTGAAAATGAAAATTCAATGCTATTTTATGTTCATTTTAAAATTCGTGAAGATAAAATAAATGAATTTAATTGTGTTTTAGTTGGAGTTAATGATGATATTGAAATTGATACCTTGAATATTGATTATTTTAAAGAAC
Source organism: Methanobrevibacter sp. (assembly GCA_009784145.1). Taxonomy (GTDB): domain Archaea; phylum Methanobacteriota; class Methanobacteria; order Methanobacteriales; family Methanobacteriaceae; genus Methanobinarius. The sequence continues at coordinate 3,826 of WRCI01000012.1, read as the reverse complement.
AAGTGTGTTATTTTGTAATGATGGCTTGTTATTAGTTTTTTTAGATAGGATTAGTTATAATTTCTACAATCTGTAGAAATGTTAGATAGTTGTTAAAAATATGGAGTATAAAAATGAATAAAAAAGAAATAAAGGAATTATTATCTCCATTTGATGCTAATCTTGCTAAAACAGGAGTTAATTTTGATGGGAAAAAAATCAGGAAAAATTTGAAAATATTTCTAATAAATACATTAAATTCATGAAGGATAAACAGATTGAAATTCAGAGTTTATATCCTGATAAAACTAAAAAAATAATAGCAAAGTTTCCTGAGAAAAAACTCAGAGAAAAAAAGTTAGGGAATGAATTATATAGACCATATTTTTCTAAAAATCAAAAACAGATTGTCAAAGAAATAAATATCATGTTCAAAGAAAACAATTTCGACCTCAAATTTTATATGTTATAAACAACAAAATAAATATTAAGATAGAATAGGTTGATACCTTGTTAAAGAATCATTTTCTTTTTAAAGGGTGATTATTATGGAAAGAAAAAAAAATTAAAAAGAGAAGAGTTTCCATTTTTAACTGATAAAGAATTTAAATGGGTTTAAAAAGCGAATAATATGCTTGATGAAGGGTTTTATGTTGAATAATTTATAATTTTTTATTTTTATATAACTTATTTTTCATGATTTTTATATTGATAGATATCTCATATGATACAAACAAATGTATCTTATAGGGGTTGTTGGATTTTTTAATCAAAAATTACTAAAATTAGTTTTTTATAATCCTTTTTAATGTATCCTGAATATTAGCTAGAGATAGCTATTGCGACTGTAACTCCATCAATGGCTGTCTTCTTATGAATCAATTTTGGCTTTGAGTATTTGTTTTCACAAGCTCCTATTAATGCAGATGGTTCACAAACTCCAGAGATTCCAAATTTTTCTTCTACTAGTTTTGAACATGAAATATCACTATGATTAAATTCTTTTATTTCATTGAGGGTGATTATTTTAAAAGGTATTTTTAATTCTTTTACTGCTTCTAAAATTCCCACTTCATTGGCTTTTATTTCTGCTGTAGCTATAGAATTAATTCTTTCAATAGGTATGTTTAAATTTTTTACACTGGCATGTATAGCTTTTATAACTTTTTCTTTTGAAACATTGGCTTTTGCACCTATTCCAAGAACCATATTCTTTTCTCTAAAAAATAGTCTATGTTTATGAAATGTAGCTACAAGATCAAAATTTTTATTAGGATTCCTGTTTATTTCAGTAATATCTACTGATGATAATTCCGGGTATTTATTTTCTATTGAAAGTTCTTCATTTTTCAGGTCAATGATTTCAACTGTATTGTGATTTTGACTCTTTAAATAATTCTTTATATCATCAATATATTTTATTTTTTTATTCTTCTTTTTGTTGATAAGTAAATTTATTCTTTTTTCTTCTAAAATAGCTTTATTAAAGTTTAAAATATTGTTTTTATTGTCAATTTCCCAATAATACTTGTTAACTAATGTATCAATTCCTATTTTATTGTTTATGTCTGTAGCTGTTGTTATTACAGGTTTTGAATTTGTTAATTTAGCTATTTTCTCTGTTATCTCATTAGCTCTACCTAAATGACCTGAAACTAAGCTAATTGTATATTTTCCTTTTTCATCCATGGCTATAATTGCAGGATCTCTTGTTTTACTTTGGATATTTAGAGCTATACTTCTTATAAGTATTCCAGTAGCCATGATTCCAATAATAACATCAAAATTAGTATTATGGTTCTTACTTAGATTATCATTAAGCCCATTATTAAAATTATTATTATTATTAAGATTATCACTGTGAATATCATTAAAAATATCGTTTATATTTTTTTTAATATTTTTATGAAAAGTGTGGATATCTATTATTGTAGGATCTTTTTCTAATAATTGCTTTAAATTATTTGAAAGCTTTTTTCCTTTCTCTGTTACTGATAAAATAGCTACTTTCATATAATTCACTCTATTAATATTAATTAGAAAAACAAATTTTATTAAAAAAATAAATGATATTTTTATTTTAATAATTTAAAAAAAGTAAAAAAAATAAAATAATTTTACTTAAACAGAATACAAAGCATCTTCTAAAATGCCTTTGTCACATTGTAAAGTAATTATATTTGTTCTTCCTTTTCCTCTGCCTCTTGAAATAGTATTGGTTGAAATTATTCCAAGCATTTCAAGTTCATTTATAAAATCAAATATTCTTCTGTAAGATACTGTATCTCCTTTTGCAAGTTCTTTATAGGTATCATATAACTTTCCAGAAATAATTTCTTCTTTTTCTATTGTAAGTTTTAAAATAGACTCTAAAACTCTTTGTTGTTGAGTTGGAAGTGTAGATATAAGATCTGTGACTTTGTTATGTTCAATCTTGTCTTTAGCTTCTCGAACCATTTCACCTTTGATTGTTTTTGATTCTTTCTCATCAGCTATTTCTCCAGAGGTTCTAAGAAGATCTAATGCATATCTAGCATCTCCTTCTTCTTTAGCTGCCATAGCTGCACACAAAGGAATAACATCACTTTCAAGAATACTATCTTCAAAAGCTAATTCAGATCTTTCACCCAAAATATCCACAAGTTGTTGAGCTCCATAAGGTGGAAAAACTATTTCTCTATCTCTAAAACTACTTAAAACACGACTTTTAATGAATTTTTTAAAGTCAACATAATTACTAATAGATAAAATTGAAACATTGTCAGTTCTAGTAAGAGTATAAAGAATTCCGTCTCCATCATTTTTAAGAAGAATATCTATTTCATCTAAAATTACTATAAGAATTATTCTTTTCCCATATACTTGTGTTTTAAGAACATCTCTAAAAGCATTTATTACTTCACCTTTTGTCCATCCTCTATAAGGAACATCTCTTCCCATTAGTTGACAAAGTCTAGCTATTACTTGATACTCTGTAGTGTAATCTGTACATCTGATATATTCAGTTCTAATTTTCACTTCTTTATCAGCTGCAAAATCTTGTAATTGATTCATTGCAAACTTAGCTGCTGCAGTTTTTCCAGTTCCAGTTTTTCCAAAAATTGTAACATCTGAGGGAGTTATATGTTTTAAAGCATCTAGCCAGTATGTTGCTATTGCTTCAATTTGTTCTCTCCTATGTGGTAGATTATCAGGTAAAAATCTATGATCTAAAGACTGTTTGTCTTTAAAAACAGACCCCTTTTTTTCTAACCCCTCAAAAATATTTGCTGGCATTGAATCATCCTAATGGTTAAATCATTAAATAGTGAAAATAATAAGTATTTCTTAGTAAATAGAACTTTAAATAGTAAATAACTTTTATAATAGTAAATAATTTAATAAGTATGATTAAATTTAAATTTGTATTGTGATTTAAAATTATATTATAATATTATAAAAAATTTTATAAATTATAATAATATATAATTATAAAAAATTATTTCTATATTGATTTGTATATTGTGTTTAATTAAAATACTTAATTTATTACAATAATAATTTAAAATTTATATTTTAAAATTTTAAAATTTATATTTCAAAATTCTATATTATTTATAAACTTCAAGTGTATCTTTTACTTCAAGTGTAATATTAGAAATCAGAGTTTATAAAGGTATTTATTAAAAAAACTTATAATATTAATAAAAATTGGTAAATTGTTTATATTATTTTAAAATCTATTTTAAGAATTTTTTATTGTTTTTAATTAATAAATCATGTTTTTAGATTATATTTTATTTTAAAATCTATTTATGTATGTATTTTTAGAATTTTAATATATTATATAATATATTTTTGAATATAT
>WRCI01000011.1 GCA_009784145.1 Methanobrevibacter sp. | reverse complement strand
TTAATTAATAAATCATGTTTTTATGTTATATTTTATTTTAAAATCTATTTATATATGTATTTTTAGAATTTTAATATATTATATAATATATTTTTGAATATATAAAAAATATGAATCTATAATTCTAAATTAAACTTTTATAAACTCTTTAATAATCTAATAATTATTGATTTTAGTTATTATTTTATTTGTTCATTAAAATAAAAATAAATAATGAAAAAACTATAATATTCAACTAAAAATACATAATCTTTATTAAAAACAGGTGGTCAATTTCAAGTGTAAAAAAATCTTTTTTATTCTAAATTTCAATTTTATTATAAAAAATATATAAAAATTAAAAAAACAAATAGTAGAAATTTAAAAATTTATTTTGCTGAAAAAATAGCATATTTCTATAAAAAATAAGTTCCAGAATTCAAAAAAATTATTTGGGTAATTAATAACAATTCTTAAGAAAATTTTACAAAATAAAGTCAAAATAAGAGAGAATTATTTTAAATTATAATTATTTTAAATTATAAATTTTTAAATTATACTTTTTATCTTAGTCAATATAAGATTTTGTGTGAGAGATAGATTTCAAGTGTAAAGTAATTTTCTATAGGGTCTGAAAATTAAGAGGTGTGTTTCAAGTGTAAACTTAATTTAAAAATTTTAAAACATTTTTCAAATATCCAATTAAAAAACCTCAATTTTGATTAAAAAGAACTTTCATGAATTTTATTAATCTTTCAACTGAAAAATATGATTTATTTCCTATAATAGAATAACAATTTTTTTAAAATAAATCATTCTACAGATATTGGTTGATTAATTTTTTAACTTTATTTGTTTAATTTAAAGAAAAGAAAGAGAGATCTGCTTCAATTGTATACAGTTGAAATATACCTCTTCAGTCATAGTATATGGAAAAATGACTTTCACTTGAAAAGTACCTCTCACTCTCTTTAAACATTTTTATTTATTATGATATATTTTGATTATAATATAATTAAATCATAGATAAGTAAATATTAAAATAATAAATAACTTTATAAAAAATTGATTATTATAGAAAATACAATATTAATAATAAAATAAATAAAAAATAAAAACAAATAAAGAATGAAATAAAATATGTAAATAAAATATATTAAATAAATAATATATTAAAAAAATGAATAATAGAAAAAAAAAAGAAAAGATAAAAAAAAACAATTTACACAAACATTGAATCATTATTTCCAAATGATTCTTCCTCTATCTCTCCAAATGTTCTTCCAGCTAACCACATACATTGAAGTTTGCCTTTGAAAACTTTTTTTATAGTCATTATTAAGCTATGTTTTGTTAATCCATCTTCATACATCTCCTCAGAAATAACAAATGTTTGAAGGACATTATCAGGATGTTCTAATTCAAAATCAAGTAAAAGTTGATTCAAACCAAATCTAATATCCCAAATAAATTTTTCTCTCTTTTTTTCAGGAGCATCTTTTATTAATGATATTTGTTCTGGAGATATTTCTGAAGCACAACCAATTAAAATCATATCATCTTTGTGTTTTGGTTGAATCAAGTCAAGAAAATGGTCTTCAGGATAATTAACAAGAAAATGGAAGTTAGCAGTTTCATCTGGTATTTGTTCTTTAAATAGGCCTTCTTGTACAAGCCAGTCTCTAATTTCTTTTTCATCAATCATATAATCACTTTTAATTTAGTTTTTCTATATATTTTTTAATATTATTTTTTATTTATATCAATGTTAGGTTTGTTTTTTAATTATTAATTATTTTAATTTCATTAATTATTTTATATTTATTAATATATTTTATATAAAATTTTATTAATATATTTTTTAAATAATAGTTTTTTAATAAATTTCTAATTTTTTAATAAACTTCTAATTATTTACTTTATTTATTTTTAATAATATTTTTTAATATAGCCATTCTCACAGGTACTCCATAAAATGCTTGCTCAAAATACTTATTGTATTTTGTATTATCAACATCAGTAGAAATTTCATCTATACGTGGAAGAGGATGCATAACAATAAGATCTTTTCCATTTATTAAACTTTTATTAATACAATAAGCTCCTTTGATTTTTGAATATTCTTCTTCATCAGGGAATCGTTCTTTTTGAATTCTAGTAACATAAAGAACATCAACATTATCAATAACTTCTTTTAAATTGTTTGTTTGGTAAAATTTCACATTATTCTTTTTTAAATCATGAAGGGTTTCTTTAGGCATTTTTAACTCGTTTGGAGAAACAAAACTCATTTCAACATCAAAAAGTCCAAGGGCATATGCAAGAGAGTGTACTGTACGACCATATTTTAAATCTCCAACTAAAGCAACATTTAATCCTTTTATCTTATCAAAATTTCTTCTAATAGTGTATAAGTCAAGAAGCGTTTGAGTGGGGTGTTGTCCTGCCCCATCTCCAGCATTTATTATAGGAACATCAACAATATTTGATATAAATTTAGCTGCCCCTTCAAGGTTATGACGAATTACAAGAGCATCAGAGTAACTTTCAAACATTTTAGAAGTATCAGCTAAAGTTTCGCCTTTAGAAACAGAACTGGCTTCAGTACCAACAAAACCAACACAACTACCTCCAAGACGTTTCATAGCAGATTCAAAAGAAAGATGAGTCCGAGTTGATGGTTCAAAAAACATCATACCTAATATTTTACCAGACAACTCTTCTGATTTTTCTTCTGATTTAGCTACTTTCTCAAGATTCTCAGCTTCATTTAAAATAAATTCAATATCTTTCTTTTGAAAATCTTTTATTGAAATCACATTCTTTAAATTGAAAATTTTAACCACTCTCAAAGTTATTATAGAGTTTTTAATCAAATTTAATTAATTATTTTAAACTTTAAATTATTATATTAATTTTATAGCTATTGTTATAATTTTAAACCATTATTATAATTTTAAACCATTATTATATTTTTAAATCATCATTACAATCTTAAATTATCATTATATTTTTAAATTATCAATTTGATTATTTATTTTAAATTTTAAATTATTTTATATATTAAAATAAATATTTCAATTAAACACAATATAGATTCTAATATAATATGATGTATCATTAATATTTATCTTTTTCATTCTATTAAAAATTAATCATTAAAAATTTATAGTTTATACTTAAAGGAGAACATGGTTTCTTTTTTTAATATTAATAATAAGGAATAATATAATATGTTTTTTATTTCCTTAAGCTATAATTTCCTTCCAAAGAGTAAATACCCACTATGACCAACCATTCTTGTTTTTGGTCGCGTACCTTGATTTCTCACTTCTATACCACGTTCAAGAGTTTCAATAATATTTAAATTAACAAAATTGATTTTTTTAGCTATTTTATAGGAAGTTTCAATTTGATCTATGTATGGAGCATAAACAGCTAAATACCCTCCTAAATTTAAACATTCATAAACATCTTCAAATATTTCATAAGGCTTTATAAGATCAAGAAACACTAAATCGATGTTATTTTCATCAATTCCTTCTTTTATATCTTTGTTTTTAATTTCAATAATATTTTCTAAACCAAAAGACATGACATTCTTTTTAGCTACTTCAGCAAAGTCTTCTCTTATTTCATAGCTATAAACATGCCCAGAATTTCCAACGATATTTCCAAAGTTCAATGCAATGGCTCCAGCACCAGTTCCAGCATCAATGATTTTACTTCCACTACCAATTCCAGTTTGAGCAATAACAGTTCCAATATCTTTTTGAATAAGTATAGAACAACGTCTGTCCATTAAATCAATATAGTCATTAACATTAGGTTTTATTACTTTAAATTCCTTATCAAGATGGGTTTTTAAACTCACTCCAGCTTCAGCATTAGCTATATCTTCTTTACTTATAATTCCCAAATCACTATGAAACTCTGAATTTTCGGTGATTAAGTATTTTTTACCTCTTTCATCTATTAAAATTTTCAATTCATCACCAGTTATATAGTTATTAATAGCTATTTATTCTATTAATTTTAATATTTGTTTTTATATTATTAATAAGTTTATTTTTATATTGTTATTCTATAATAATCAATTTTTTATAAAGTTATTTATTATTTTCAATTTTAGTTCAACATTGATAAATATTATTTTTAAAAAATAAATATTATAATTATATAATATTCAAATATATTTTTTTAAAATTTATAAAATTATAAAATTAAAGATATATAATAAGTATATTATAAAATAAAGTATATAATATTCAATTAAATAAGAAATAAAAATAAATAAATAATCACATAAGAAAAATACAATAAATATTGCTACAAATTAAATTTTAAACCAATATACACAGTTTTTATTTTCTAAATATTATTTTATATGTAATACTTTCCAACAGCTCTCATAACATATTTAAGTAAGATTTACAAAAATCTATCATATGGATAGATATATTAAACATCCTCTTATCAAATCAAACACTGCTGAAGCAAGATTATATCAGCAAATTTTAGCTGCAGATGCACTAAAAACTGGAAATACAATGATTGTAGCTCCAACTGCTTTGGGAAAAACATTAATAGGCGTTCTTGTAGCTGCAGAAAGGTTAAAAAAAATAAAAGGATCTAAAGTTTTAGTACTTGCTCCAAGTAAACCATTAGCTATTCAACATGAAGAAAACTTTAGACATTTCCTTACTGTAAAATGTACTTCTATTACAGGAGCAGTTAAAGTTGATGATAGGAAAAAACGATGGGATGAATCTCAAGTTATTTGTGCAACTCCACAAACTGTAGAATCAGATTTACTTAATGGTAGATATAGTCTTGAAGATGTTTCTCTTATTGTTTTTGATGAATGTCACCATGCTGTAGGGTCATATGCTTATGTATACCTTGGACAAAGATATCTAAAAACAGCTAAAAATCATTTAATATTGGCTCTTACAGCTTCTCCAGGATCTGATCAAGGAAAAATAAGGGAAATTTGTGAGAATTTATTTATTCAAGACGTGGTTGTAAAAACTGAAGATGATCCAGATGTAAAACCTTATTTTAACCCAGTTGAAATTGATTGGGTAAAAGTTAAAATGAGTAAAGAGCTTGAAAAGATAAAAGAACATATTACAAAATCACTTAAAACTAGGTTAAAAATACTTAAAAATATCAATGTTATAAAAACTATTTCTGTAAGTAAAATTGACATATTAAAGGCAAGAGGTATTGTTCAAAATAGAATAGCTAGGGCTATAACACCACCAAAAGAATGTTATAATGCAATATCTATTCTTAGTGCTGTTATTAATCTTCAACACGCTCTTGAACTTCTTGAAACTCAAGGAATAGCTACTTTCAATAAATATATAAATAGACTTAGAAAAAAAACCACAAAAGCAGCTAAAAGCCTTTTAAACGACGCTGATTTTTCAATAGCTATTAGTTTAGCTAAAAATGCCGAAAAACATGGATGGGAACATCCAAAATTAAGAAAATTAATTCAAATATTAAAGGAAGAATTAAACTTAGATACTAAAGAAAAACCTTTAGTTAAAAAAATTAAAAAAGAAAATTCGTCTATTGAAAAAAATAATAATAAAAAGACAAAAATAATTGTTTTTACTCAGTTTAGAGATACACTTGAAACAATCTATCAAAAATGTGAAGAAGAAGGAATTAAATCTGCTAAATTCTTTGGACAAGGTTCAAGAGATGGTGAAAAAGGTCTCACTCAAACTGAACAAAAAAATATTATTAAATCATTTAAAGTAGGTAATTTTGATGTTTTACTTTCAACTAGTGTAGCTGAAGAGGGTATTGATATTCCTGCAGTTGATTTGGTTATTCTTTATGAACCAGTTCCTTCTGAAGTTCGAATGATACAAAGAAGAGGAAGAACTGGAAGAAAAGATACTGGAAAAATGAAAGTATTAATAGCTGAAGGAACCAGAGATGAAGGTTATTATTGGGCAAGTATTAATAAAGAAAGAAAAATGAAAGAACATTTAATTGATAAAGATTCTCTTAAAAATTTAAATGTTAAATCTACAGATAAACTTAAAGAAAAACCTAATTCTAAAATCATTGGAAGAAAATTAGAAATTGGAATTGAAAGAAATGATGGAATAGAAGAAAATACAGAGAATGTGGAAGACCTTAAAAAGGTAAATACAGAGAATCTAGAAAAACTTAAAGAAAAAAATTCAGAAGACATAGAAAAAGTTAAAGAAAAAGATCCAAAAAATATAGAAGAGATTAAAGAAGAAAAAATTAAAAAAGTTGTGGATGAAGCTTTATTATTCGATAGTGTAAAAGCTTCTAAAGGTCAAAAAGTTTTAGTTTATGCCGACTCAAGAGAAGGCAATTCAAAAGTTTTAAGAGCTTTAGATACTATTAATGTAGATATTAAAATTAAAACAATGGTTGCAGGGGACTATCAAGTTAGTGACGAAGTAGCTATTGAAAGAAAAACAGCTAAAGACTTCGTAGATTCTATTGTTGATAAAAGACTTTATAAACAAGGAAGAATATTACAAGAAGAGTTTAAAAAACCTATTTTAATCTTAGAAGGAGATGATATATATTCTGGATTTTTGTCTCCAGATGCTATTAGAGGAGCTATTGCATCAATAGCTATTGATTTTGGAATTTCAATTATTCCAACTAGAAATCCTGAAGATACTGCAGCTATGATTAAAAGGATAGCTATAAGGGAACAAAGTGGAAAATCTTCTCCTATTCAAATAAGAACAGAACGAAAACCAGCAAATGTTTGGGAACAACAACTATTTATTATAGAATCATTACCCAATATAGGACCAGTAACAGCCAAAAAACTACTTGAAAAGTTTGGAACTGTTAACAAGGTAATTAATGCAAAGAGCAATGAACTTCAAGAGATTAGTGGAGTGGGTCCTAAAACTGCTGAAAATATAAGAAAAGTTTTAGATAGTAAATATTTATATTTTAAAAAGGATAATAAAGATAAAAAGTTAATATGAAATTCTATTTTTTTTATCTTGAATCTTAAAAAATACTACTCATATATCATCAAATAATTCCCAAATTTCAGGATACTTTTCACGAACAGCTTCATCAACTAATTCTGATGCTTCTTTACTAATACTAAATTCTGGTCGTGTTTTTCTTAAATATCTAAAGACAGCACTTGATTTTGCAGACCATAAAGTTATTCTTGGATTTTCTGCAATTATATTTTTCACTTCTTCAATAGCATTTACTTCATAATCATTTAAGCTAGTTTTTACAGTTTCTGTTTTTATTTCTTTAACACTTTCTCCAACATTTTTCCCAGCGATTTCTTCTCTCTTGGCTAAAGTTTCTCCAATCCCTTTTTCTTCAATTATTTCTTCTGCCATTATTTCTATGTTTTCTTCTTTTTTAGCTAATTCATCATTTATTTCTTTTAAATCTTCAGCTGATAATTTATTTTTACTTGCATCAACTTTTTTATTATTATTTTCTTTTTCTTCTTTTTTCTTTTTTTCTTCTAATTCCAATTCTTCTCCACTATCATTTTCTTTTTCATTTTTAGTAGTATTTTCTTCTGTTAATGAAGATTTTTCATCAATATCTTCATCAATGTTTGGTATTAATGAGTCTAATCCTCTTCCCAATCCTCTTTTTGTGTTATTTTTCACCATTTTCCCATCTCCTTTTATATTCTTTTTTAAAATTATTATAATTGATTATTTTATATTTATATTTTATTTATCTATATTTCAACTCTTTATATTTTATTTATCCAGGTTTTCATGTTTATATTTTGTTTGTCTATATTTTATCCATCTATTTCTAATATTTCTTTAGCTAAATTCAAATAAGAAATTGCTCCTCTACTTTCTTCATCATAAATTACACATGGTAGACCATAACTTGGAGCTTCTGCTAAACGAATATTTCTTCCAATAACTGTTTTAAATATATATTCTCTATCTCCAAGTTTTTCTTTAAGTTCACTATAAACTTCTTGCCCTAATCGTGTCCTAGAATCATACAATGTTAATAATATTCCTTTTATTGGAGAAGGACTTTTTAAACGAGTTTCAACAAGATGTATTGTATTAAACAAATCAGCTAGTCCTTCTAATGCAAAATATTCTGCTTGTATTGGTATTATTAAACTATCACTAGCTATCAATCCATTTATACTTATTATCCCTAGTGAAGGTGGAAGATCTATTATAATATAATCAAATATATCTGCTACTTCTTTTAACAAATCTTTTAAAACAAGATGATAGTTTTTTACTTGACTTAATTCAACTTCTATTCCACTTAAAGAAATATTACTTGGCAAAATAAATAAATTTTTAACCATAGTTTGCATAATTGTTTTTTTCACACTTATTTGCCCAGTAATAGCTGAATAAATAGTATTTTCTAAGTTTCCTTTATCTATTCCAAAGCTTGTAGTACTATTTCCTTGTGGATCCATATCTACTATTAACACAGATTTTCCCAAACTTGCTAAAGAAGCAGATAGGTTAACGGCCGTTGTTGTTTTACCACAACCACCTTTTTGATTTATTATAGCTATTGTTTCTCCCATACAATCATTTCCATTTTTATTAGCATATTCTCTCTTTGTGATGTATTTTTTTCACTTATAACTTATAATTTCTAAAATAAGAGGTTTAATTTAAAACTAATTAGTTTTTAGTTATAAGTTCTCATAGTTTTCTTTTAACTTCTAAGTTTTAATTTATAACTTATATTTTATACTTTATTATTTATAATTTATACTTTATTATTTATAAGTTTTATCATATAATTTTTAATTTATAAATAATAACTTATTATTTATAATTTATATTTTATACTTTATTATTTATAACTTATAGTATATAATTTATTATTTAAAAGTTATAATTTTTAAGAAATTACTTATTTCTTATTACTTATTTCTTATTACTTATTTCTTATTACTTATTTATAATAACTATTAAGTTTTAACTTATTAATTTTAATAAATAACTTATTAGTTATAAGTTATAACTTATAAATTAAAAACTAATTATAAAGAAATAATTAATTTAAGAGGATAAAACTGAGATAATTAACTAATAATGTATTGAAAAATAATATCACTTGTAAAAAATAATAAATTTTAATAAAAAAAGAAATTAAAATAGATTGAAGAAATAAAAAGTTGAATGAATAAATATAAATTAAAGAAATAGAAAAATCAAAAGAATAAAAAGAAAATAAAACTAAAAAACTAAGAAGAAATAAAAAAATTAAGGAATAAAATGAAATTAGAAAATAAGAAAAAAAATTAAAAATATTAGTGATAGCTATATGATGCACTGTTCAATATAACAATTCATATAGACTATCTAATATAACAATCCAATATAGCTATCTTATAGCTATAATATTTTAGACTTGTTCATCTTCATCAAGAGCCAATCTCATATTGTCAGGATCTTGTGGTATATGAGCTAAGAAGTCTTCTGCAGATCTTCTAACATCTCTTGAACCTATAATATATCTTCCAACAACTATGATATCTGCTCCAGAGCTAATTGCTTCATCAACCTTTTCAGGAGTGATTCCACCAGCTACAGCAACAAGACCACTTGGTCCAAGAAGCTTTTTGATTTCTTTAATATTACCCCATTCACTCATATCACTCACATCTTCACCTTTTTCAGCCATTGAAGTTTCAAGGTCAACATTTCTATGAAGAAGAACGATATTTGGTTTAAGGTTATCTTGGATTAGATTAAGCTTTTCTTTAAAGTCATCCACATTCATCATATCAAGAATAGAATAAATTCCTTGCTTTTGAGCTTCATGAATAGCTTTTTCAATAGATTCAATAGTTCCAAGTCCAGAAATAGCTACTGCATCAGCTGTTTCATCTGCAGCCATTTTAATCTCAACACGACCAACATCTAAAGTTTTAAGATCAGCTATAATGAAAGCATCAGGTCTTATTTCCCTGATTTTACTTACAACTCCAACACCGAACTTTTTAATAAGTGGAGTTCCAGCTTCAAGTAAAACTCTTTCTCTATCAGGCACGTCATTTATGACTTTTTCCATAGTATCAATGTTGTCAAGATCAAGTGCAACTTGAACATATGGAGGAGACCACAATCTTGTAACTCTGAATCCCATTATTGGGTGAGTTCCTCTGTCTTTTTCAGATAATACTTTGTCAATTTCTGGATAGTCAGACATAGCTCTTCTGATAGCTAGCTTAGTAGCTCCATAATTATATTGATAAATTTTTCTATAATCTTCTGCTTCTGGGTGTATAAATACACTCACTACCACAACAAGATCTTCAGCTTGATTTTTTGGAATAAGACCTTCTTCAACAGCATCAGCCACAGCTCTTCCCACTGCAGTTTGAGCAGGTCCAAATATTTTACTTGCATCATTTAAATCTCCAACAGTAACTTTTGGAACAATTAAAGTAGCTGGTTTTGCCATTAGATTTGGTCTAATAACAGAAAGTAATGGGGTGTGCCCCATTGATAATTGAGTCATACCATTAGCAAATGCAGTCCCAACTGGACCTTCTTTATCTCCAATGATTAAATCAACATGAGCTAATTCGTTTCCATCTCCAACAAGAGCTTCTCCTATTTTGTACATTCAATACCTCCGAATTCACATGATATTTTACATTTTTAATTAGTTTGATATTTTAATGATAATAGCTTTGTTTTTAATTAATATAATGTTTACTATAATAATATGATAGTTCACTTATAATTAGTATAATATTTTAACTTTATAAATATAGTAACTTTGATAAATAAACAACTTTTAATAAATATAATTTTTTAGTAAATAAACAATTTTTAGTAAAATATAGTTTTTTATAAATATAATTTTTTTACTAAATAAACGATTTTGTTCAATGTAAGTCAGAATTTAGCTAATTATTTAAAAAAAATGGTGAAATTTTTAAACGGAGACTTAAAAATTATATTTTAATTAGCTATAAATAATTGGGGTTTAAACACTTAATTTTTTTAATCTTGGGGAAGAATCAATGTTTTAAAATTTTTCTGACTTACATTTATATATTGAACAAAATTCAGGACTCACAATGCAAAAAGTCCTTTGGCATATTCTTACCAAATATACTGTGTTTCTAATCATATATAAATATATCTCTTTTTTAGCTATTTTAAGAGTGAATATTTCAGTTAATAATGTAATATTTTGTTTAACATGTTATTTTATTTATTC
The DNA here is from genome assembly GCA_009784145.1 of Methanobrevibacter sp. GTDB lineage: Archaea > Methanobacteriota > Methanobacteria > Methanobacteriales > Methanobacteriaceae > Methanobinarius. Next base: position 7,808 of record WRCI01000011.1, on the reverse strand, counting down.
ATGGAATTTTTGTCTTTGTTTATAAAATTATATTAATATAAATTATTTTTATTAATAGGGTTTTTCAGGTGATTGTGTAATTTTTTGATAATAGTACTTTTTTCATAAATTGTGTTTTCTTATTTATATTTTTTAATTATATTTTTTAATTATATTTTTTTATTATATTTTTTTATAGTTTAATGTATAATTTTTAAAATAATATAAATAATAATTTAAAATTAAATATTAATGAATATAAAATTAATATATATAAAATAAAAATAAAATAACTTAATAAATAGTTAAATAAGAGGAAATACAATAATAAATAATAATTATAAATAGAAATTATAAATAAAGATTATAAAAATAATAAATAAAATTTCAATAAATAAAAAATATGAAAAAGATTAAAAAAATAAGTTAAATTCAATATTCTTTATTTATTATTTGAAATTAATTCTTGTTGAAAGATTTCTTTGAATTGGTAATTTTCTAAATGGTTTTTCCATAGTTTTTGATAATACTTGATAAACTACTTCATCAATATCCATTTCTTTCTTTTCACCAGTTTCTCTTATAGTAACATTTAATTTACCTGTTTCTATTTCTTTATCTCCAACAACTATTGTAAATGGAACCCAGTCAGTAGCTGAATTTCTTATTTTTTTACCTACTCTTTCGTCTCTATTATCAACATCTACTCTTATATTGTTGAGAGCTACTTCATCAGCTATTTGATTTGCAAATTCAATGTGATTTTCACCAACAGGTATAACTCTAACTTGGGTAGGTGATAGCCAGATTGGTAACATAGGTGGTTTTTGATTCATTTCAATAGCTGTTTTTTCTAAAAGACTACATATTACCCTTTCAATACTTCCAGTTGGACTACAATGAAGAATAATAGGATGTTCTTCTTTTTCTTCCTTGTTTAAATAGCTAATATCAAATCTTTTCCCACTTTCAACATCTATTTGAACGGTTGGATTTTCAATTGGACGACCTAAATAGTCAATAGCTGCGAAATCCATTTTACAAACCCAATAGTGTTTTCGTTCTGGTAAAATTTCTAATATTAATGGCTTATTAATTCTTTCTGCAGTTTTATGCATCCATTCTTTATTTTCATCATAAAAGTCTTGAGTAGCTCTAAATATAGCTTCATAATTTACATTAAAATCTTTTCCAGTTTGAACACACATATCTACTTGTTTATCAAATTCTATAAGAGATTGGTCTATATCAGCACATACTGAATGCATATCTGGCATTGTAAATCCTCTTAAACGTTTAAGCCCTACAACTTCTCCTCTCTTTTCATATCTAAAACTATATGTTGATAGCTCGTAAACTCTAGCTGGAAGATTTTTCCAAGTTAAAAATGAGTTTCCTAATACTCTAAAAGCTCCAAAACAACAGGCAAATCTCAGCATCAATTCCTTTTTTGTTTGAATTTTATATTGCCTTTCACCAAATTTCTCAGCATGCTCTCTTATTGCATCATTATCTAAATCATACATCACAGGAGTTTCAATAGGCATTGCTCCAAGATCAGTAACTAAATTATATACATAATCAGATAAAAGATCTCTGATAAGGCGACCTTTTGGATACCATTTCAAATGACCAGCATCAGATGCACTTTCATAATCAGCTAATTCCTTTTCTCTCATTAACTTAACATGAGGTGGTTCTTTATCTTTACTTTTCCCAGTTCCAAGCTCATAACTAGCTAATTTTTTCAAATCAGATTTTTTTTCATATTTGTAAGTTTCACTATCTTTTAATTCACCATCTTCTAATATATAGAATTTTGATGGATTAGTTTCCTCTTCAGCTATTTCATCTGGACTTATTTCAATATGGCCAATATTTCTAGATAGTTCTGAAAGGGGGTGACCCTTACAAGAGATTTCAAATGATTTATACCAACCAAATGGTACTCTATATACTTCAAATCCTCTTGCAGCTAACTCAACTTCTGCTTCTTTTAGTATAGTTATAGCTATTTTTGGAGATGAAAGTGAGGATGATAAATGCGCATATGGATATAGAACAATATTTTTAGCATTTATTTGCCCATTAACCTTTTTTATTTCTTCTATTAAGTTATTAACAACAGTTGCAGGATTTTTTTCATCATCTTTTTCAACAGCTGTAAACACAACTAATGATTCTTCAAAATTTCCTTCTTTTGCCTCTGCTTCAATTTCTTCAGCTATTGGAGTTTTATTTTTTGTTTTATATTTTAAATGATTAGAATGAATTAATAATACTCTCATTGTATCTCCTTTTTTTATCACGGTATAATTTAATTAGATTTAATTATTATTTTATCATAATACTTTATTTATTTTATTTTATATTTTATTTATTTTATTTTATATTCTATTTATATTATTATAATTTTATATAAATAAAAATATTTTATTTAATATTATAAAGAATATTTTATAATTTTATAAAATTTTATAGAATCTTATAGATGAATTTTCATAATTTATAATATATAGAAGAATAATAATATAGAGAAGAATATCTCTATACATTATTTAATAAAGATATTTGTATTATAATAAGATATATTTTTTATAAAGTTACTATTATTTTTCACTTGAAATCAATGTCTTTTTTTAATAGAAAAAATTAAAATCTTGTTAAATAGTTAAAATTGTAGTTAAAATTTGCTTTAAATAAATATTTTCTCTTTTTTAAACTAAATATTTGTTAACATTTATTATTATTTTATTTTAATAAGATACTTTTTTTATATTATTATAATTAAACTATATTATTAGAAAATCTACAATTGTTAACGGTATTAATATTGAATTCACTATATAGTACTTTTACTTCTTTTTAGATTTATATTATTTTGATTAATTTATAGTTACACTTGAACTCCATGTCTAAATTTCAAACATTAGAACCTAAAAAATACTAAAACTATGTTTTAGTTTGAAAATAGTTTAATTAAAGATGAAATTCAGTCAAATTGTAGTAAATTGATTTAAAAAAGTTTTAAATTAAAATAAAACTGAAAATCACATAAAAAAAGATTTTAAAATAGAAATTTTAAAGATAGAGTAAAATCAATAGAAAATAAGTTAAAATAAATATTATAGTATTATAAAATAAGAAAACAAGTTAAAATAAAAACTAGAGTATTATAAAATATGAAAATAATTTAAAATAAAAAAAATAAAAAAAGAGAAAATAAAAAAAAATATTTCTCTTTTTAATCTTTTTTTCCTTTGACAAATACACCTAGGACGGATAAGATAACCAGAATCATTCCAATAATTGGAATTCCAGTTTCTTTCATACTAGCTTGAACATCTGGAACATTATTTGTGTTTCCCTTATAACTTACTTTTTCTTCAGTGTCAGCATCACCTGTTTCACTTTGAGATTCTGTACTAGAAACTTTTCTAGCAGAATCATCATCTTCAGAGAAAGGATTGTAGTTATATTTGTTTACATCGCAAAATACTTCTGGGTTATAAAATACCCCATAAGCTGGCTGAATAGATGGAGTAATTCCACCAACAAAATTTACATTAAATCCAAATGCTTCATTATCTGATCTAAGTCTAAATACAAAATTTTGATTCCTGAATCCAGTTAAAGCATAGTTATATACAGTGTTTGAACTAAGGGTAATAGTTCTTCCATTTGGTAATGTTAGAAAAACATTAAACGATGGAAGTACATTACGTTCAAAGTCAACAAGAGTATTTGTTTTTAAACTATATCCTAGATTAGCTAATTCTCCTCCAGGATAGGTTACTGCTTGATTAGTTCTTGCGACACGATTGTCTGCATCAAGTTGAAGTATGAAATACACAGTTTTCACAATACTTTCGATACCAAAGGATTTTATAACTCCAGCATTACTTCCCCACCAATTGAATTCAACATTGGTGAAAAGTCCATTGCTTATAATATCCATTGAATTTTCTGCGAAACGATTGTAGTTAATTACATTGCTGGATGCACCAGCCATAATTTCAAATGCATATCCATTGTTAGCAAAGTCACAGCCTTTTATTAAAGCTCTTTCACTATCTAATTCAACACAGACACTATTTCGTGTAAATTCAGAGTTAAGTAAATTTAATTTACCACAATCCTTTACACCAAGGTCATTGTTAGTGAATTTACACTTATCAATGTTTAAGGTTCCATAATTATTGATTGCGGCTGTTTTATCAATAATTGATCCACTATTTCTGAAAGTAATTCCATAAATATTGACCACAGCACCATTTTCTATAGTGAAAATAGCACCTTGATTTTCGCCATCAATAATTGTTTCACCAGTGCCTTTTTTCGCGTAAGCAGCACCTTGAATTGTTATGTCTTTATTAATAGTAATGCCTCTGTTTTTAGCTCCTTTATATGTTCCACTCATCATTGTTATAATTCCCTTATCAGACGATGCATCAACAGCATCTTCTAAGTTAATATATCCAATACTTGCAGATGGAAGAGGACCTACAGTGACTTCTGCCGCGGAGACAGAACCGACTACAACACAACAGACAAGAGTCAAGATTACTAAACCTATTACAAGGGGTTGTGTATTTGTCCAACCAATCTTGTCCATTTTTACCTCCTAAACCACTCAATGCTTTTTTAAAAAGAAAAAAATATAGCTCAATTTTTTAATTTTTAGACATCAAAAGGTTTCAGATACATTACTTGATATATCAAATAATACTACCAGTAAAACACCCTAATTATATTAAAGATTTTTAATAAAAAATTTTCATATAACTAAGTAAATACTAATAGTGACTGAATGTATGTTCGACTTTATATATAAACTTTATTTTTTATTCATGAAAAAATGTTTATATATTTATTTAATTCATTTACAAATTCATTGATTACTAAATGTAAATATTTTTTTCAAACACAATAATTTATCTTTATATCTAATATTTTTTAGTTTAAGGATTAATTTATCTTTTATTTTTGATTTTAATTATAAACAATACTTAAATTTTATAAATTATTTATTATCAACTGTTTAAGATTTATTATAGATTAAATTATTATTATTTAATCTTATATTAGATTGTATAAGTTATTACTAATATTATACTAGACTATATAAGCTATTATTAATATTAAACTAGATTACGCAAGTTATTATTAGTATTAGACTATATTATACAAGTGTTTTAGATAAGAGCAATTACTATTAAAGAAGAATTATTATCATATATAAAAAATTTATTATTTTAATAAATTTTATTATTTTAAATAAGTTTATTATTTTAAATAAATATAATATAATTAAGCATGTTTAATAGGAATGATTTACAAAGATAATTTTTGTAAATATTTTATACAATCTATTATTAAGCATGGGTTTATAAGATTTTGATATAAATTGAGGTGATATAATGGATTTAATTGGAAAACCTATTAATATTAATAGTTTAGCTGAATACCAAGAAGGTTCTGTAGTCAGTACTGAAATTATTAAAAAAGAAGTTGGAACAGTTACAATTTTTGCTTTTGATAAAGGTCAAGGACTAAGTGAGCACAGTGCTCCTTTTGATGCTTTGGTTCAAATTGTGGATGGAGTAGGAGAAATCACCATTGATGGAAATAAGAACATTGTTAAAAAAGGCGAATTTATTATCATGCCAGCTAACATACCTCATGCCTTATTTGCAAATGAACCTTTTAAAATGATGTTAATAATGATAAGGTCTGAAAAATAGTTTAGTTTTATCTAGTATAAAATTTTAACATAGTTTAGTTTTATCTAGTATAAAATTTTAACTTCTATTTTTTTCATTATTTCGAGTTTTGAACTCTATTTATCTTAAATTTTTAAATTTTATAATTGTGATTAAATGAGAAGCGATAAAATAAAAAAAGGGATTGAAAGAGCACCACATAGGTCTTTACTTCGTGCTTGTGGTCTTAAAGATGAAGATTTTGATAAACCATTCATTGGAATAGCTAACAGTTTCACAGATGTTGTTCCAGGTCATATTCACCTAAATGAACTAGCTGCTGAAGTTAAAAAAGGAGTTATAGCTAATGGAGGCATTCCATTTGAGTTTAATACTATGGCTATTTGTGATGGAATAGCTATGAACCATATAGGAATGAAATATTCTCTCCCTTCTCGTGAAATTATAGCCAGCACTGTTGAAAGTATGACTATGGGTCATAGTTTTGATGGGCTTGTATTGTTACCAAGCTGTGATAAAGTAGTTCCAGGAATGTTGATAGCTGCAGCTAGACTTGATATTCCATCTATTGTTGTTACTGGGGGGCCAATGTTTCCTGGGAAATTTAAAGGGGAGAATATAGATCTTATAACTGTTTATGAAGCTGTTGGAGAAGTCTCTTCTGGTAAAATGTCAAAAGAAGATTTACATGAACTTGAATGTAATGCTTGTCCAGGAGCTGGTTCTTGTTCTGGATTATTTACAGCTAATACAATGGCATGCATAACTGAGACTCTTGGAATGAGTTTATCAATGTGTGCTACCACCCTTGCCCTTGATGAAAATAAACTTATTATAGCTAATGAAAGTGGAAAACGAATTGTTGAAATGATAGAGGAAAATCTAATTCCTTCTAAAATCATGACACAAAAATCATTTGAAAATGCTGTAGCCATAGACATGGCCTTAGGTGGATCAAGTAACACAGCTTTACATATTCCAGCAATAGCTAATGAACTTGAAGATAAAGGAGTTAAAGTTGATTTGGATTTATTTGATAAAATAAGTAAAATTGTTCCACATATAGCTTCAATTAGTCCAGCTGGTGAAGATACTATGTTGGATTTGCATAATGCTGGAGGGATTCCTGCTGTTTTAAAAACTATTCAATCAAAAATTGATACTTCTACAATTACTTGTAATGGTAAAACCATGAATGAGAATATTAAAGAGGTAAAAATTAAGGATTCAAATGTTATAAGATCAATCAATGCTCCTGTTCATGAAGAAGGAGGGATAGCTATTTTAAAAGGAAATTTAGCTCCTGACGGCTCTGTTATAAAACAAGCTGCTGTTGAAGACAATATGATGTATCATAAAGGTCCTGCAAAAGTTTTTAATAGTGAAGAAGAGGGTGTTGAAGCTATTTTTAATGGTGAAATTTTTGAAGGAAATATTGTTGTTATTCGTTATGAAGGACCAAAAGGTGGACCAGGAATGAGAGAGATGTTGAATCCAACTTCAGCTATAATGGGTCTTGGTATTAAAAATGTGGCTCTCATCACAGATGGTAGGTTTTCAGGAGGTACAAGAGGACCATGTGTAGGTCATATTTCACCAGAAGCAATAAGTGATGGTCCAATAGCAGCTATTGTAGATGGAGATATAATTGAAATTGATATTAAAAATAGATCTATTAATGTAGAACTTTCTGATAATGAAATAGCTACTAGGATAGCTAATGTTAAGTTTCCAGAAAAAGAAATAAAAGGATGGTTGAATATATATAGGAAGTCAGTTTCTTCTGCAGATAAAGGAGCAATATTGAGATAATTTTCTTATAATTCTCTTATAATTTCATTATTATCTTTTTGATTGTAATTTTATTGCTTTATTTTTGGTTTATTTTTATTTCTTTTATTATTTTTTTACTTGAATTTATATAATATAATAATCTAATTATTTTTTTATAAATTTTATAAATTATATAAATAATCTTATAAATTATATAAATTTTATAAAATTATAAAACTATAGACAAATTATGTAAATTATATTTAAATTATATATAATAAGAATAATAAAATTAATATATTAAATAATATAATATAATAAATTCTAAAATAT
>WRCI01000010.1 GCA_009784145.1 Methanobrevibacter sp. | reverse complement strand
TTTTATATTTTTCATGTCATTATTATCAAGTTTTACTATATTAATATAGTAAACTAATATATTATTATAATAATAATGATAATATTAATTTAACTTATTCTAATAATAGATAAAATAAATGTTAAATAAAAATGTTCAATATTTAAAATATCAATTGATTATAATATAATAAAAATTAAATTAGATTTTCAAGATATAAAAATAATCTTTTAACAATGTGATAATGATGAAAGTTTGTATAATTGGGCAAGGCTATATTGGAATTCCTACTGCAACTCTTTTTGCAGATAATGGCTGTAAAGTTCTGGGTGTAGATATACATCCAGAAAAAGTAGATAAACTAAATGAAGGAGAACTCCCTATAGAAGAACCTGGACTTAAAGAAAAATTAAAATCAGCTATAAGTAAAAATAACTATTATGCATCAACTACAGCTCAAGAAAGTGATGTTTTTATAATTACTGTTCCAACACCTACTAATAAGGGTGATTTATCATGTGACTTAACTAAAGTTATGAAGGCATGTAATTCCATAGTTCCACTTTTAAAAAAGAGAAATATTGTAATTGTTGAATCAACCATAGCTCCAATGTCAACTGACAATATAATAAAACCAATTTTTGAAGAAGCTGGTTTTACTATTGGGGAGGATCTTTATCTTGCACATTGTCCTGAAAGAGTTCTTCCTGGAAAAATAATAGAAGAATTAATTAATAATGATAGGATAATTGGAGGTGTGACACCTCAATGTTCAGATAAAGTAGCTAAAGTATATGAAATTTTTGTTAAAGGAGAAATAGTAAAAACAGAAGCTAAAACAGCTGAAATGAGTAAATGTATGGAAAATACCTTCCGTGATGTTAATATTGCACTAGCTAATGAACTTGCTAAAATTTGTTCTTCTATTGGAGTTAATACACTTGATGTTATTGAACTTGCTAATAAACACCCTCGTGTAAATATCCATTCTCCAGGACCAGGAGTAGGTGGGCATTGTTTAGCTATAGATCCTTATTTTATTTATGCACTTGCTCCAAAAGAAGCTAAACTGATTAAATTAGCTAGAGATATTAATAATAGTATGCCAAAGTTTGTAGTTGATAATACAAAAAAGATTTTAGAAGGTATTGGAAATATTGAAAATCCAAAAATAGCTATTTTAGGAGTAGCTTATAAAGGAAATACTGATGATCTGAGAGAAAGCCCTGCTTTAGTTGTTATAGATTTACTAAAAAATGAAGGATATGAAATAGCTATTCATGACTCACATATTGAAGATGAAAGTTATTGTAGTTTTGAAGAAGCTATTGAATATGCTGATATAGCTCTTATACTATCTGACCATGATGAGTTTAAAGATTTAAACTTTGATTTAATGGTTAATAAGATGAGAAACCCTATTGTTTTTGATACAAAGAATGTTGTTAAAAATGATAAAAATAATAATGAACCCCAAAAAGAGAGAGTAAAAATTATAAATTATGGAAAAATTAGATAAAATGAAAATTCAAGAAAATTCCTTCAGTTTTTTGCCAATAATAAAAAATTTTAGCATACGTACTTAGTTGGACTATATTTTTAATATTTTATCATATGCCCCCATTTTTAAATTTTATTCTGTATTTATTCTGTTGAAATTAACTATATGGATAAAGATATTAAATGCAATTTATAATTATATCAAAGAAAGAAAAATTTAAAGAAGGTGATTTAAATCGTGCATTTTTGAATTTTAAATTTGCACCTTCGTTAATAGCAGAAGAATCTGTGAAAATAGAAATTAACAATTTTATTGTTTATTTGTATCCATATAATCATATAATAAATGAAAAAGAAGGTTATTCTTATTATGCTGATTCAAATAAAATTTTAATTGCTAATGGATTATTTAATGTTGATAATGTTATAAGAAATGACTATATAGAAATATTATTTGATAATTTAAAAGAAGACTCGGATTTATTAGGAGACTATCAATTAATATTAATAGATAAAAATGGAAACGGGTTTTTTAAAACTCCACAGTTTGGTTTAAGGCAATTATTTTATTATGAAGATGAAACTTGCACAGTACTATCAACTGAATTAAAATTAATCGTAGACGGATTAGAAAAATTCAAAGAGAAACCATTTGTTGAAAATTATGATAGTAACTTTATTTATGATTCTACATTCCGTGAATGGGGAAAACGAAAATATCCTAAATCAACTATTTTCAAAGATATCAAACGAATTTCACCACATGATGAAAAATACTTTGAGGATGGAAAGATTGTGATAAAAGAAAAAGAAAAAATTGAAATTCCTGAATCATTTGAAGAAGAATTTCTTAAAAATAGAAAATCTCTTTATGATAAATATTATAAAAATTTAATAAAGTTTAGCGAAGAAAATCTAGCTAAAATACAGCCAACTACTGAAAAAATAAGAGTAGGTTTGACTGGTGGATTTGATTCAAGATTATCTGTTGCAATTCTTAAACCAATCTGTGACAAAGTAGGAATCGATCTTCAAACTTTTACTGGTGGTGTGGATGACCATCCAGATGTTATTCTAGCTAAACAGGTTGCAAAATGCCTTGATTTGAATTATACTCATTCTATTCCTCAAGATGGAAAACAAATAAGTCCTCAAATTATTGATCAATATATGTTTAGTTTCTATCGAAGCCAAGGCGACTTTAATTCCAATAACCTTCCAGAAGTATCTAGAAAAATTCCAGCAAATAATTTAATATTGCATTATGGAAATGATGCTTATAAAAGACATGACATGAATTTACTATATAGTGCTAATAGATGGTCTGCACGACGCAGATTATACATGAATATGTTCTTTTTCCCATTATTTTATACTGAACAAGAAGTATATTTTGCATTATCATATGCTAAAAATAATGAAAATTCTAAAGAATTTATATATGAACTATTAAATCGTTCCAACCCAAAGTTATTAAAGATTCCATTTGTAGGTAAAGAATTGCCATGCACAGAAGTTAAGGCATATGCCAGCCCTAAAAAATCTAAATTTCATGAAAAAATCCCATTTTTATGGGATTATAATCTTGTAAAAGATAAATTAAATCCCATACTAACAAAACATTTAAATAAAAAAATTGGTTTTAAAGGTAAATTCTTTTTAAAAGTAGTTGGTTTAAATGAATTAGACTTCTTTTTAAATCCTAAAATATTGAGAATAATAAAAAAATATAGAAAAAAGAAAATTTCTATGAAAAAAATGATAAAAATGCTTTTAAAAGAAAAAAAATCAAATATTTTTATAAAACAAGATAAATTCATAAAGCTTATAAAGAATGATTCTCACAAAAAAACAAAAAGCATAATGATTATATTAATGGATTATGCATCTGTTGCAGATATGCATTCTTTTGAAGAAATAGAAAAAACTGTTGATTTTGATAAAATAAAAAATCCAAAACGTTTAGTTGAATAAATAAATAATGAAATAACTTCTATCTTTTTTTAAAAAGATTGGTGAAAATTCGAATAGGTTTAGTTATTTTCCAACTATTAGAAGTTTCCATTATCTTAATTTTATTTTTTAATTCTTTATTTTCTTTTTTAAGAGATTTGACTTTTCTTTTAAGTTCGTTTTTATCCATTTCCAAAATTGAAATTTTATGTATTATTGAAAAGTCTGAGTAAGATTTTGATTTTAAAATATTTAAATAAAAAGTTAAATTCCTTTCATTTAAATTAGAAATATAATCTTCATTTTCCTTAGAATTTTCAGAAATTTTATTAAATTCTTTTACAATTTCTTTGTAAAATTGTTTTTGATACTTTTCATCCATTCTGTTATAATCAATTCGAATAATATAAACTTTACGATTAAGTACTGGCTTTTTATATTCAAAAAAAACTTTATTTTTCTTAAAAACATCAACAATGAGGTTAGATATGGGGATAATGTGAGAAAAACATACACCTCTCATATTCATCAAAGAATCTCCATGTCTTCTTCTATAATAAAAATATTTATTAATCACTTCAACTCTTTGAGCATTTAAAAAAACATTATAAAAAAATGGATTATCATGCATTACACGTTCTTTTGGAAATTTTGCATTAATATTGTCTAAAAGTTCCTTTTTATACAATTTTAATGGTGGACTAACTGGCATATGAAATATAATTTTTTTAACTTCACTGGGATGGAAAACTCGGTTAAAAAATGATTCATCTAAACGACTATAATTATAATAGCCAATTTCATAAAATTCTTTAGTTTCATTATCATAATTCATAGCTAAAAAGAAAACAAGATCAAGATTTTTCTTTTTAGCTTCATTATAAGTATATTCAAGTGTATTTTTTTCAACCCAATCATCAGAATCTATAAAATATATATATTCTCCTTTTGCAACTTTTAATCCTTTATTTCTTGAAAGACCTCCACCTATATTTTCCTCATTGTTAATAATAGTTATTCGGTCATCTTCTTCAGCATATTTTTCTAAAATAGCTAATGAATTATCATTTGAATTATCATTTATACATATAATCTCAATATCTTTAAGAGTCTGATTAATAACACTATTTAAACACTCTTCAAGATACTTTTCAGAATTGTGTACTGGAATAATTACTGAAACTTTAATATTTTTCATGAAAATCCCTATTTTCTTTAAAAAAACTGTTTTTATTGAATATTAAACTATTAATGTCAAAATATTTAATTTTTCTCTATGTTTATCTTAGATAATTTAAAAAATAGAATTATTTGATTTATCAATATTCTAAAAGTTGATGATTTTCCCTTTTTGAGAAATGAAATTTATTTAACTTATTTTTGAGTTTTTTATTTTTTTCATTGAATTTTCTATTTTTAAATAATTTTCTATTTTTAAATTCATAAATGGTTTTCATTCTTAACTACTTAACAACCTTATATATAACAAGGAAAAGATTAATATATACTTATTATTCTAAGTATTATATATACATATATAACTAGAGATTATCAAAAAATATATTCACTAAATAAAAGTTGTTTGCAAAATAATTACTTTTTAAATATTTTCTTTATTTTATTATAATTATGAAAATTAGAATATTGGATTAAAAAATAATTAGATTTCTAGATTAATTTGATTAGATAAAAGTATTAAATAAAAATATTAAATAATAAAACTAAACAATAAAATTAAATAATAAATTAGTTTTTATGAAAAATTAAGTTTAAGCTGGACAAAAGTTATGCCAAAATATGAAATTGATTTAAGTAATCAAAAAATTGCAATAATTGGATTGGGATATGTTGGATTGCCATTAGCTGTGGCTTTTTCTGAAAAAACTAAAGTAATAGGTTTTGATGTTGATGAAAACAAAATAAATAGCTATAAAAATGGTATTGATGTCACACAAGAAACTGGTGATGAAGTAATAAAAAATTCGACTATAGAATTTACATCAGATGAAAAATCCTTAAAAAATGCTGATTATTTAATAATAGCTGTTCCTACACCAATAACAATTGACAAAATTCCTAACTTCAAATATATTGAAAGTGCAAGTGAAGTTGTTGGAAGAAATATGAAAAAAGGCAGTGTTATTATTTATGAATCTACAGTATATCCTGGAGTTACTGAAGAAATATGTGTACCTATACTTAAAAAAGAATCTAATTTAAAATATGGTGAAGATTTTAAAATAGGTTATTCTCCAGAAAGAATAAATCCTGGAGATAATGAGCACAGAATAGATAATACTATAAAAATTGTTTCTGGAATGGATGAAGAGTCTTTAGACATTATTGCTTCATTATATGAAACCATAGTTACTCCAGGAGTATATAAAGCTGAGAGTATAAAGGTTGCAGAAGCTGCAAAAATAGTAGAAAATGCTCAAAGAGATATTAATATTGCATTTATGAATGAATTATCAATAGTATTTAATAAAATGGATATCTCTACTGCTGAAGTTCTCAAAGCTGCTGGAACAAAATGGAACTTTATTAATTTCACACCCGGACTGGTTGGGGGTCATTGCATTGGTGTTGATCCTTATTACTTTATTTACAAAGCTAAAGAATTAGGATATCATTCACAGTTGATTACAGCAGGAAGGAAAATCAATGATGGGATGAGTAGCTATGTTGTTGAAAACATAGTGAAAAAGTTAATTCAAAATGATAAAAATCCTAAAGGAGCAGATTTGCTTGTTTTAGGAATTACTTTTAAAGAAAACTGTTCAGATGTTAGAAATAGTAAAATAGCTGAAGTAATACTTTCATTGAAAGAGTTTGGAATAAACATTACAATTGTTGATTCCCAAGCTAGCTCAGAAGATGTTGAAAATGAGTATAGACTAGAATTAAGTAATTTTTACAAAAATAAAAAGTATGATGGAATAGTTATAGGAGTTAAACATTCAGATTTTGAAAAAATATCATTATCTGAATTAAAAGAATTATCAAAAGGAATTCCCCTACTTTTTGATATAAAAGGAATCTATAATAAACAAGAAGCTATTGATAGAGGATTTGTTTATTGGGTTCTTTAATGGAATTTTTTTATATAATGCCTATTTTTAAAGAGTATTGTTAAAATTATTTATTATTTTAAAAATCTTATTATGTTATTTTTAGAGATTATTTATTGTTTTTAAAATTTTTATTTATTACGTCCAATATTTCCTCAGTTCTTTTTGCAAATGTGTGATTATTTAATACTATTTCACGACCAGTTTTTGCTTTTTCTTTCCTTTTTTGCTCATTTTCCATATAATAATCAATTAATTTATGTAATTCTTCTCTACTAGAATAAGTGGGCAATGTCTCTCCAAATAACTCTTTAACACCTTCAACCTTATCTGAAATTATAAATGCTCCAGAAGCAAATCCATCAAAAATCCTATTGGAAATAAAACCATTTTTAGCCATATCTTTCCAATGATCATTTAATAAAATTTTACAAGAAGAATATGCCTTATGTAATTCATTATTAGGAATAAATCCCCCAGTAATATATTTTTTTGGAATGAATCTCTCCCACCATTTACCATACAATCCAAATTCATAATCAATAGGTAATAAATCTTTTATTATTTGCCTATAAGTATTTTTACTGTTTCCAACAAACAACAATTCATGTTTATATTCATCAGATTCTTCAGGGAAAAATAAATCTGTATCAGTACATTGTAACAATGGTGAAACAGGCACATTTGTTTTTTTATTAATTTCTTCAGCAAATTTATTAGAGGAAATAAATACATGATCATAATCATTGAGTTCATCAATACTAATCAAATCAGGGTGAGATATATTCCACATAATATTAAATTGTTTTGAATTAGTTTCATATTTGGACAATCCCCTTAAAACTATAATAATATCAGAATAATCCTCATCATACCATCGCTTAAGTGAAAATATTTTTGTTGAATGATATTTCTTTCTAAATTCTTTTTTAAGAGCTAAAGCAAAGTGATAATCTCCCCAACGTTTTGCTTCATTTTCACGAGTAACTGAAATCTTAATTGAAATAGATGGATTATTTAAAAATTTTAATTTCTCATTAACCCCATATTTAAATATATTTTTCAATTCTAAAGCTCTTTGTTTATAAGTATGGTGCTCTAAAACCATTTTATTTAATTCATTTATTTTAGAAATTCTTTCTTGGTCATTTTCTAAATAAAAACTGAGTAAATTGTGTAATTCTTCTTTTGAATTAAAAGAAGGAATCAATCCATTGAAAGTATCTTCTGAACCAATAGTCCCGCTTGTTATTACTAATTTTTTTGCAGCTATTGCATCAAATACTCTACTATTGACTGATCCTTGCTCTTTTGTTACATTAACTGCATCATCTATAACAATTTTAGTTGAAGCGTAAACATTAGGTATATCCATGTATTCAATGAATCCTCGATCATGTTTTTCAAATTTTTCAATTACGTGCCAATTATTGCCATAAATTGCAAAATTATACCCTAATTCATCAGGTTCTAAAAAATCAATTATGTCTCTTTTAACACCCCAATAATTACCTGTAAAACAGTAATCAGATTGATATTCATCTGAAAAAGTAGCCTTTTCAAATCTATCAGGATTAGTTGCAATTGGAAATAAAAAAACTTTTTTATTTAAAAATTCACTTACATAATCACAAGCTTTTTTACTAGAAGCAAGATAAATATCGTAATCATGTATTTCTGGTATCTTAACCCATTGTTCAATCCGATTTCTCATCCAAACCATTTTTATTGTGTTTTCTTTAAGATTCAAAGAAGAAATGTCATAATCATATAGAAGATTAATTACTATGTCTAAATTTGGATTACTTAACTTTTCATCCCTAGATATCAATCTAACATTATATCCCAAATTAATTAATTCTTTAGAAATTTCCAAAGCTGTAAAAGCATCTCCTGCTTTTGAAGTAGGTCCCATTTCAGTTACAATTATCCCTATCGTGAGTATTTCTTTAGTTAAAAGTTTTTCACATTTTAATTTTTCTTCCAAAATTTTCTCAAAAAGATAAGATTTCCATTTCTTATTTAAGATTCTGAAATTGGTTTTTCTTCTTTTAGAAACATTATTACTATTATCTTTTTTTTGGGTAGAAGATTCATGATGAAATAATAATGCTGTTGAACACAACATATTACTATATCCTTTTTTAAAGAGTTTAAGTCCCAAATCTACATCTTCAAAGCCATAAATATATTCTTCACACAATCCATTGACTTCTTCATAAACTGATTTTTTAATCAAAAGAGCTGCTGCAGTAACTCCCGGAATTATTTCTGTTTTAATAGATTCATGGAATATATCTTCTCCATTTCCAATATTATATGGTCTAAAATTATCTCCTTCAGTTTTGAAAGCTATTCCAGCATGTTGAACTTTAAATGAATTTTTCTTATTTTTTGAATCATAATACTTAGGATAAGCTAATTTAGCACCAACAGAACCAACATTGTCATTGTTAAGAATTACTCCCATCATTTCATTAAGCCAACCATATGTTGTCTCAATATCGTTATTCAATAAAACAAGATACTCTCCATTTGATTCCCTATAACCTTGATTGTTTCCTTTGGAAAAATTTTTATTTTCATTATTTTTAATTATTTTTAGGGGCAATCTCTCTGATATTTCTTCTAAGAATTGAATAGATTTATCAGTTGATGCATTGTCAACAATAATAATTTCATAGTTAGGATATACAATATTTTCCTCAAAATTCTTAAATAATCTTTTCAAATTAGTGATTCCATTCTTATTAAGTATTATAATAGATACAAGAGGAGAATGAGTAAATTTAGGAGAAGAAAGAAGAACATAATTTCTCTGAATTATTTTTTTTTTCTCTTTTATTTCTTCATTAGAATTAATAGATCTTTTTTCATTCCTACCATGTAAGTAATAATGAATTAAAGGATTTAGCCCAGAAACTTTAACATCATTATAAGTAGATAAATAAAAATCAGTGCAAAAGGTTTTACTAGGATTTTTCTTTTCTTCATACCCATAATACATATAGTGAATAATTGGGTTCATCTTTGATTTTTTAACATCTGGATATTTTTTATTGTAATATTTAGAGTTGAATAAATTAGAGTTTTTAATGGTATTATATCCCTTAATGTTTCTAAATAACTCTTTGAAATGAAAATTCGATTTAAGTAAGATATATAAATAATGGTTTCTTTTAATCTTTCTTAGCATAAATTCACCATATGATAAAAAAATATTTTTAAAACTTAAATGTTGTATAATTAAATAGTGTATATAATAAACAGATTAATAAACTTGTACTAATTTTTGTCAAGTATCTAATTTGTTGAAATTTTCATTAAAATCAGACATGTTGTTAATATTAAACATTTATATAAATTGAAAATATAAATAAAATATAAAAATCCTATTTCCTAATTTAACACTTATAAATAATATAATTTTATCTATGATATATAATTATCTATAAAATATATATCTAAAATTAAAATGAAAAAATGGAAATTCTCCTAAATCATTTAATAAAAGGATTAAAGTGATTAATATGATACTTTACATTATCAAAAAAGAAAAAGGAAATCCAAAAAATATTTATAAAATTCTTAAAGC
This sequence comes from Methanobrevibacter sp., assembly GCA_009784145.1. Classification (GTDB taxonomy): domain Archaea; phylum Methanobacteriota; class Methanobacteria; order Methanobacteriales; family Methanobacteriaceae; genus Methanobinarius. Next base: position 9,157 of record WRCI01000010.1, on the reverse strand, counting down.
TAAACACAGAATAAAAAAATTAAAGCTTTTTGATGAAAAGTACTACTTAAAAAAGTATCCTAGTGTGAAATCCATGATTGATTCGTTGGATCATTACATTTATCATGGATATAAAGAAGGGAAACAACCAAGCAAGAAATTCAATGGCAATTACTATTTAAAAAAATATTCCAATGTTAAAAAAGCGAACCAAAACCCATTAGTCCATTATGTATTATATGGAAGAAAAGAAGGAAAGTTTTCTAATAAAGAATCTGAAAATAATTCTTTAAAAAATGTATTAAAATTATTAAAAGCCCAAAATATCGAGATAAGAAATTTAAAAAGAGAATTGAATAAATATTCTAAAGTATTTACCATGAAATCTGTGAATAAAGAAAAAATAGCTACTGAAATTGAAGCTTATGAAGGATATGGAATTACAAAAAAAAAGAGAAGTCAAAAATTAATAGTTTCCCTAACATCATACCCCGATAGAATGTATGATATTCATTATTGTTTATATTCATTATTAACACAGACATGTAAACCAGATGGAGTTATCTTATGGTTAGCTAAAGAACAATTCCCATATCTAGAAGAAAACTTGCCAAAAAAAGTACTTGATTTGAAAAATCATGGTTTAACAATAAATTGGTGTGAAGATATAAAAAGTTACAAAAAACTTATTTATTCTTTACAAAAATATCCCGAAGATATAATAATAACAGCAGATGATGATGTTTTTTATCCTAATAATTGGTTAGAACAATTATATGAAAATTGTGATGGGAAAAATGTGGTTTGTCATAGGGCACATCTGATGGCTTTTAAAAATGAAAGATTGCTACCATACCAAAGCTGGGAAAAAAATGTTCAAAATAATCATGCCACTATTTTAAACTTTTTTACTGGTGTTGGGGGGGTTTTATACCCTCCAAATGTATTTTACAAAGATGTACTAAATAAAAATTTGTTCATGAAACTAGCTCCCAGAGCTGATGATATTTGGTTTTGGGCCATGGCTGTTATGAATAATAGGAAAATAAAAATTGTTAAAAATGGATATAGTGAGCCAAATTCTGTTAATATTGAACGAGAACTTGGTTTCAATGATGATGGAGGATTATTTTTATCAAATGGTCCTGAAGGAGGAAATGATAAACAGTTAGCATCAGTTATAGATTATTATCCTGAAATTAAAAATAAATTAAAAAAAGAAATCCCGCCTAAAGTTTCTATTATAATTCCTGTTTATAATGCTGAAAAATATCTTGAAAAATGTTTAGATAGTGTAGTGGGGCAAACATTGAAAGATATAGAAATAATTTGTGTAAATGATGAGTCTACAGACAGTTCTCTTGAAATTCTAGAGAGATATGCAAAAAATGACAAAAGAATAAAAGTTTGTACCCAGAAAAATCAGGATCGAGGAAGTGCAAGAAATAAAGGAATAAAAATTGCAAAAGGAGAATACCTTGGCTTTATTGATAATGATGATTGGGTGTCTGAAGATTATTATGAAGTATTATATAAAAATGCAAAAAAATCCAATGCAGATATATCTGCAACATCAGAAGTGATTTTTCCTGATGAAAATCAAAAGAAAAATGTTGGATTCGATGGGAAAAATAATTTAAAATCTATTGAATCTAAATCAAGTGTTATTATAGCTTCTGGTGTTATGTGGAATAAAATTTATAGAAGAACACTTATTATTAAAAACAGCATCTGTTTCTCCAAAAGAAGATCTATTGGAGAAGATAACATTTTTAATATTTTGTCTATTATATTATCAAATTATATTGTTACAACTAATAAAGTAACTTACTTTTGGAGACAAAGGAAAAGTTCACGTAATTCTGAAGAGAGAACCGAACAAGATTTATTACTTTTAAATAATTATGAAGATATATTAAATAGATTATCTGAATTAGACATTGATAATAAAACAAAGAAAATATGGGAAAAAATTATTTACAAACGTATGCAAATAAATTTTTGGTGGTTTTTTAGCGAATCGGATGAAAAATTAAGAAAAAAAATCATTGAAGGCGTTAATATTATGTTTCCAAAAATAAAACCCCAAGAATATTTAGAGGATATCAAGAATGATTAATAATCAAGGTGTCTGATTTATGTGAAATTTAGGAGATTCGTTATCTCTTCAATTTCTCTATAACCCGTGTTAATCATGATGCCCATTAAAAATACATTCAGATAAACATGTTTATAGACAGCCCTCTTAGTATAAGCATGTATTTCCTTTAATTTTAATTCTATCTTAATGAATTTAAAAAATTCCTCAATTTTCCATCTTCTTCTCCTGAAATCTTCCCATTTAGGAAGTAAACTAAATAATTTCTGTTTTAACTTCTCATATCTCTGATTTTTATATTTTTCTTCAGTATAATACTCTAATGGATTCTGTATTCTCTCAATTAATGTTATTAAAGAAGGTTTTTTCTTAGGAAAGATAAAAAGAACAATCTCATACTTGTTTATTCCAATTAAATAGTTTTCTAAACTATAAAATCCTCTATCACACAATATTAACTGCCATTTTTTCAATATTCTCCGTCTTTTAAGTTCAGATAACATATCATCAAATATTTTAGTGTCATTAGGAGAACCTGGATGAATTAATATTGCTAATGGTTTACAACTTCTCTCTTCAATAGTTAAAGTCATTTAAAACCCAGCATAATGACCTTAATTAGTTGAAAAGGCTCTTTTGTATTCTTTTGTTAACAATTTTTGTATGCTTAAAAATTTTCCACCGAATTTTAAATCTAAAGTAATTGAAGTTGAATCCAATATTATAGTTTTTATATTTCTTATATTTTTAAATTGCATCTTATTTAAAGTCTTTAAACATAATTCAAGATATTTACTTTCTTCATTTCTATGATAAATCTCTCTAATTTGTTTTAAACTCAATAATTCATCAATACCTAAAAATTTTCACAATTTATCACGGTTTTTTACTTGATCATGAACATGAAAGAAGTCTAATTGGAAAAATATACTTAATAGTACTAATTTTAACATCATTTGATGTTTTTTAATGCTTGTTAAATCATTTCGAGATAGTTCCTCTTTGAAACTATCAGAGTCGATAACTTTAAGTAGTTTGCCAAACAATTTCCATATAGGGTCTTTTTTATCAGGATTCATTGGGATTTTCATTTTGAACACCAATAAAATGTATAAATCTAATGATATTTAAATTTTTCGATTTAAAAGACCCTAATTTAAAATACATTGAATAATAATTTGTACTTTTATCAACAATGAATAAATAAACTTTATTTTATATTAAACAAGGATAAAAAATCCTTGAATTTTTCATGATTATCAGACACCTTGTTAATAATATAAAATTTGATTTTGGCACTGCAATTGAGTTTCATATTATAAAAAAAAGATAATCACACAACTAAGAAAATAATTTATATATGTTATTCCTGATAAATGGAGATTCTAATTTATGAATGATGAAGAAAAAATAAATAGCTATTGGTCAAATCAAAAAAAATTCCCATAAGTTGAGATGGTGGGAATCTACAACCATAAAAAAATATGTCAATAAAGTTGTTTGTAATTATGGGGGTAGAGAAAAATATACTATTATTTCTGCAGGATCGAATCAATACCTTAAAATTTTACTGAAACAGGAGAATAAAGTCCTTAAACACGGTGTTCTGTTGTTTTTTGGGGGGGGGGGGGGGGGGTGAAAAAGAATTTTTGCTGGTTCAAGAAGGGATTGTTGAAAAATTTACTCTTTTTGAATTATCTGATGAAAGAATCAAATTAGCTAATAAAAGAGCTAAACAGTTGGGAATTAAGAACAAGATTAAAATAATTAAAGGAAACTATTTTGAATATATTTTTGATGAAAAAATAGACTTTGTTCATTGGAATAACTCGTTACATCATATGTTTGATGTTGATAAATCCATAAAATGGAGTTATGATATTTTAGAAGATTATGGTATTTTTTATATGGATGATTATGTAGGATTTAATAGATTTCAATTTTCAGACAATGCAATTAAACTTTGTAATGATATTAGAAGTTTATTGCCTGATTTATATCTTAAAAACCCTTTTAATCCAGATGAACTATGTACTACAGTCCAAAGAACTAATCCTGAAGCCCTTGCAAATCGTGACCCTAGTGAGGCACCTGATTCCGAAAACATTTTAAATTCTTTAATAAAATATTTCCCTAATGTTAAAATAATATTAACTGGGGGAACAGTTTATCACACAGCATTAAATGATATCTTAAATAATTTTGATGAAAATTGTTATAAAGATAAGTTAATTTTAGAACTTTTAATGTTTATAAATCAATTAGCACTAAAACAAGGGATTAAAACACAATATGCATTTGTAATCGCTATTAAAAAGCCAAAAATAGATAAATATTCTATTAAAAATTTAATCACGGGTGTTCGGGCATTTTTTAATTATAAAAAATAAATTCAAGTAATTTAACATTGAAATATGCAACATATTATTATGTTATAACCTTATTTACAGATTAAAGCATTTTTTTCTAATTTTAATTAGCTTATCTGTGTATTTGACTACTTTTCTGTTTTTAATTAATTTTAGTTTTTTATTAGTATTGTTATTTTTTCTCTCTAAGTTTTCGATTTCAATTTTATCTTTTTCAATAGTATTTTTAAGTTTTAAATTTTCCTTTATCTTTGAGTTTAGTTCATCCTCAATAGGATTTTTTATGTTTATTTGTTTTTTATTCATATCATATATTGCATTTAGTTTTTTCATATTCTCTTTACTGTAATATTTTTGAAATAGTTTTTTAAAATAATTCATATCTTCTTTATTAGGAATATACTTCCAATTCAAACTTAGTGCGAAGAAAAAATCATCAATATATCTAAAAGTATCTTCATTTATTTTAAAAGCTCCAATATTTGCCAATGGAGCATAATTTTTATCATAATCTAAAGGTTGTGTTTTATTTGCTTTAATAACACTGAACGCTACATTACAAGATATTCCATGCGGATTGTAATAATTATAATTAGTATCATGAATTATTATAATTCCCTCTTTCTTCATAAATGGTAAAACAGTTAAAATGTCTAAAAGTTCTCCAGGCATATGATGTGTTGTGTCAATTAAACATAGGTCTATTGTGCCAATTTCTGCGATTTCTTCAATAAATTTAGCTGAAACCCCGCCAGTATACAGTTTCCATTTAAATTTTAAATGTGGAATGGTTTTTTCAACTAAATATCCAGATTTTAATTTAGAATCGCGGTAGTACTGAGTATTATAATCTATTGAGCATAATTGCGAATTTTCAATGTCTCTTATCGCATTTAACATTACAACACTAGAACCTCCTGCAGCTATGCCAATTTCTAATAATTTTTTTGGCTTTATTTCTCTAATGATTCCATTTAAGAATCTTCTTTCACTTTTAATCATTTCAGATTTTCCAAGAAATTTATCAACATCTTCTAAAACTGATGTTTCATAATTTTCAGGAATATTTTTTAGTTTCATTGTATCTAAATAAGCTTATTAATGTAATTTTTTATTAAATTAAATAATTTTTTAATGTAATTAATTTATATTGATTCTGATTTTTTAATACATTCGACTTCTAAAATTTCTTTAAATCTTTTTGCTCTATGTTTATACGTGTGATTATTTAGAACAAATTCATATAACTCTTTTATTTTGAAATTTCGCTCATTTTCATTTTCTAAATAAAAGTTAATCAAACTATACAATTCTTCTTTAGAAGAAAAATAAGGCAACATCTCACTAAATGTTTCTTCGGAACCAATCTTGGAATTGGTAATAACTAATGTTTTAGAAGCAATTACATCAAATACTCTGCTATTTATAACCCCATAATCTTTTATTGTATCATTTGCATCATCAATAACGAGTTTTGTGGAAGAATATATTTTTGGAATGTTCAAATAATCAACAAATCCTTTATTATGCTCCCTAAACTTGTCTATTTTATCCCAATCCTCACCATATATAGTAAAATTATATTTTAAATCTTTTGGATTTAAAAATTCGATTATATCTCTTTCATATCCCCAATAATTTCCTGTGAAACAATAATCTGATTCATATTCCTCATAAATAGTATCAAAATTAAAATTATCAGGATTAGTTGCTATTGGAAATAAATAAATATTTTTATCTTGTTTTTTAGCTATATATTCCTGTGATTTCTTACTTGAGCTTAAATAAAAATCGTGAAGCCTAATATCATTGTTATTAATCCATTTATTGAACCAATTTCTCATCCAAGCAATTTTAATAGTGTTTTTATTTAGTTTTATATCAGAAATATTAAAATCATATAATAAATTAACTAAAACATCAATTTCGGGGTTTTTGATTTTATCATCTCTAGATATAAAAATGATTTCATACCCAAATTTTTTCAATTCTTTTGCTAACTCTAATGCAATAAATGTATCATCTGTTTTTGAACCAAAGCCCACTTCATTTACTATAAAACCAATTTTTAGAGATTCTCTTCCTAAAAATTTAATATTATCCAATTTTTCAATGAACATCCTTTTAAAAAGAAATTTTTTCCATTTATGATTTAATAACTTAAGATTATTACTCATATATTCCTTCTTTTCGGATTTTTCAAATTCTTTATTTTGAGTAGGTGATTCATAATGGAAAAGCATTGCAGTGGATGATAACATATTAGAATAACCATTTTCTATAAATTTGAGAGCTAAATCAACATCTTCATACCCATAATAATATCCTTCATCAAAACCAGCTATCTCATCAAAAACCGATTTTTTAACTAATAAAACTGCGGCTGTAGATCCAAAAATAACTTCTGTTTTTATTGAATTATTAAAAGGTTTCATTAAATTCCAATTATGAGGGCGAAAAATATTTTTATACTGTTTAAAATATATTCCTGCATGTTGAACCTTTAAAGAATGTTCGTTGTTTTTACAAAATGGGTAAATTAATTTAGCACCAACAGAACCAACCTTATCATTATTAAGCATTACTCCCATCATTTCATTAAGCCATCCATATGTTGTTTCAATATCATTGTTCAAAAATAACAAGTATTCGCCTTTAGCTTTTTTAGATGCCTGATTATTAGCTTCTGAAAAACTTTTATTTTCAGTGTTTTTAATTATTCTCAAAGGTAAGTCTTTTGATATCTCCTCCAAAAATTCAATAGATTCATCACTAGAATCATTATCAACAATGATAATTTCATAATTATGGTAAACAATATTTTTTTCAAAATCTCTAAACAACCTTTTTAAATGATTAATTCCATTTCTAGTAAGTATTATAATGGATACTAAAGGATAATGTTTAAAGCTGGGTGAAGAAAGTAAAACCTGATTCTTTTGTATTATTTTATTTTTTTCTTCTAATTCGTTGTTGGAATTGATAAATCTATTTTCTTGTTTTCCATACAAGCAATAATGAATTAAAGGATTCAGACCAGAATCTTTAACATCCTCATAACTAGATAAATAAAAGTTAGTATTAAAATTTATACTAGGATTTCTAGATTCTTTATAGCCATAACAAATGTAATGAACAAATGGATTCATCTTAAAAAAATTAATATCTTTATTTTCATTAATGTAATGCTCATTATTGAATAATCCACTTTTTTTCGCTGAACGATACCCTTTTAAGGTGATAAAAAAATTTTTAACTCCCATTTTTCTTATATTTAAAAATAAACAGAATATTGATAATTTAGAAATTAATGTAGAATTTTTATTGTTTATCATAGAATCACTTTATTAAATACAAACTTTATTATACTATAACTTTTGATATAAATTACTATCAATATTAGTAGATACTAAATTTTAGAGTTAAGTATTTTTTCATGAAAATTTGGTTATGATTTTATATCAATCATATATAACTTCTAAAATATTATTAAGTATTTGTAATATAAATACATAATTCATAAAAAGTAGATATGAAAAAATTTGGATTTTAAAAAGTTCAAAAAAATTTATATTTGCTCATGCGTTTTTTATGTATTTAATATTATAAAAAATGCCCTGTGATTCTGAAAATTAGTAAAAATTTTCTTTAAACTGGTTCAGAGATAATTTAAATATTTTAATGAATATTTTAAAACTTCATTTAAATTAATTATGTCTTTTTCATCATGTTTCTCTTTTTCAACCAATTTAATATTCAAAGTACGAAACTTATATTAAAACTATTAATATAATAATATATAAATTGAGATTTATAAAAAGATAAGTGGTTATTAAAAAATGTTTCAGTTTGTTTCAAAATAATTTTAAAAGTAATATTAACTAAATGGAACTTTTTATCACCAAGTTTTGAAGTGATGATTGCGGTATTGGCTCCTATTAGTATAAATATAATAATAAAATTAATATTTTGTAATAGTTGAAGTAAAACTTAAATTCGCTTGTTTTTGGAAAAATTAATAGTATCAAAACTAAATAATTTATGGCAGTTTATATAATTGCAATATGTTAATTGCTGAGAATATGTTTGAGATACTTTAAACAGGAAAAAAACTAAAAATTGTGGAAAGTGATCGATTGGTAAACAATGAAAAAAAAATTTATCCTAAATATAAAAAATCATTTTTAGATAAAATTAAAAGTTCATTTGCTAAAAATAAGATAATATACATTATACTAAAGGAAAAAGGGAATCCTAAAAAAATATATGGAAAAATAAAAGCATACCAGAAAATTGAAAGCTTGAAACTTTTTAATGAAGAATATTATCTAAAAAAGTATCCTGAAATAAAAAAACACCCAATAAATCCTCTAAACCATTACATTTATCATGGATATGTGGAAAGAAGAAATCCAAGTGAAAAATTTAATGGTAATTATTACCTTAATTTTTATGCTGATGTGAAAAAAAGCAAGCTAAATCCACTAGTACATTATGTTTTATATGGTAAAAATGAGTTCAGATTTAAAAATAAGAATGATGAATTGAGATCGCCGAAATCACTATATCTTAATTTGAAAAAACAAGAAAAAAGAATCAAGAAACACAAAACACAAATAAAACAACAAGAAACACAAATAAAACAACAAGAAACACAAATAAAACAACAAGAAACACAAATAAAACAACAAGAAACACAAATAAAACAACA
>WRCI01000009.1 GCA_009784145.1 Methanobrevibacter sp. | reverse complement strand
CATAAAATTTTTATTTTTAAATAAAATTACTCCTTTAACTGAAATATTTTATTCTTAAAAAATATTTTAAGATATAAAAAAATAATTTCAAAATTAAAAATTTTACTACCAACTAAAAATTTTACTATTAAATAAATTTTTAATATCAACTAAATTTTCACTATTAACTAAAAATTTTTAATTCTAATAATATTTTAATTTTAAAAAAAATAACACTATCACCTATAAATTATAATCAATGTATAAAATTATTTTTATTGTGAAATTTAAGATGAATCAATCTTTTTTAGATGAAAAAAACCAAAAAATATATATTTTAAAAAGTAATAATGCAATAATGATTAGTAATAAAGTATGATTCAGATAAAATGAAAAATTCGAAATCATGCCTAATTAGCTAAAATAGATTGAAAAATCTAAAAAATTTAGAAATAATAAAAATTTAGAAATAAAAATATTTGGAAGTGATAAAATGATTAGTATATCATCTATAAGAACATTCATGTACTGCCCAATGAAATTATATTTAGAAAAAAATTTAGATAAAGAAAAAACCTCAGATATTCTCTTGAATAAAACAATGAAAGAATTAAGAATAGATTTACAAGATTTATTCCAAAGAAATTTAAGAAGGTTAACAAAAGAAATGAATCTAACTGAAATAGAAGAAAATCTTAGTAAAAATATTGAGGAATATATTAAAAATTCTATGGCAATTATAGAAAACACCAAAATAAAAAACAAAAGTAATAATAGTGATATTATAGAAAATTTAGAAAAATTAGGAGAATTTATAGAAAAAGAAGATGAAAAAATAGAAGAAGAAATAAAAAAAGAAATTGCAAATGAAGTTGAAAAAGAAAAGAATTTATCAGAAATAGAAGAATTAAAAGAAAGTATAATTGATGAAGCATATTTTAATATGAAAATATTAGCTTTAAAAGCTCAAAAAGCAATGTTAGTAAATGATAAAGATGGTAGTCAAATAGCAGAATTATTTTTCCCTACTTCCATGTATAGCTATCTCATGAGAGATAGTCAATTAGAAATTGTAGGTAGCTGTGATAAAATTGAGATAATTAATGGAAAATATTATCCAATAAGTTTAAAATCAAGTAATCCTCCTTTAAAAGGAACTTGGGATGGTGACAGCATAGAATTAGTAGCAGCAGCCCTTTTAATAGAAGATGAATTTGATACTGAAGTATTTGTAGGTTTTGTTGATTACTTAAAATTAGGAGAAAGAAGACCTGTTGTTATGGATGTGAGTTTAAGAAAAGGACTTTTTAGAGTATTGAATGAAATAAAAGATGTAATTAATGAAAATATTGTCCCTGAAGTAAGTATGCATAAAGAAAAATGTATAAAATGTGATTATAGAGAAGTATGTCATAGAGAAGAAGTGGATTAAGCAATTCATTTGTGATTGTATTTACAGAAGTGTTAATAATGTCACTATTTAAATCATATAATCTCAATAAAGAAGATTTCATTGACCATACTACTGATAATCAAGGCAAATTTAAGGGAGAATATTTAGAAGATTATTTAAAACAAAATATCCTACTCCTACTGATGATTTAGATATGAAGACCTCCTCAATTCAATATTCTGGGACAACGATTCATGAAAAGATTAATAGTTATTTAAGAGGAAATATACAAGGCTATTATGATTTTGAAGAACTTGAAAATCATGTTTTTAATTTAGATAAATTAACTAACATGGATGAGCTTAAAGAACACAGTATTCTATATCGTGGCCAACAATACCTTTTTGGAGAAAAATATGAAGTAGGAATGATAATTGATAAAAAAGAATTTCTTTCAACATCATTCAATGAAAATAAGGTAGTTGAAATGAAATCTACTGAATATTTATTTAAAATATATTCTCCTAAAGGAACAAAAGGAGTACAATTAAATAATGATTTATCTGTGAAATCTGAAGAATATGAATGGTTATTACCACGAAACACAAAGTTTAAAGTATTGAGTTTTGATGAAAATAGTAAGATTATAGAACTATTAATTGTTTAATAAAAAAATATTAATATAGTGAGAAACATAAAATTATAATAACAAAAGAGGGGATTAAACTGAAAAAAAAAATAACATCTGTTAGAGATATGATTGATAGAGAATTTCAAGAAATTATAGCTGAAAATATTATTTCAATACCTGATTTTGTTCCATTTATAATTATTCCTACCTTTGTGAAAGGAGAAAATATGGTACGAAAAAGGAATGATTTTATTAAATCTATAGACAAAAATCTTAATACTAATCCAATAATCCAGATGAATATGGAAAGTAGGAGAAAATATAAAGAACTTGAATATTGGAGAGAAATTAAAGAATATGGTAAATACTTAGAAGAAATAGAAAATTATGAATTAAAAGAAGTTCAAGATTTTATTGAGAAGTATCCTCAGTTTAAAAGAATTATTAAAGAAGATTATATTGATATAACTCTTTTAGATAATCTCTCAATTGTTCAATCTCATGAATAAATATATATTCTATAATATAATAGAGGTGTAAAAATGGATAATAGTGAAATTATGGAAACCTGTAAATTTATTATATCAGGTCTTCCTGAATGTAAAGGAGAAATCGGTTTATCCGATGAAGAAGTAGAAGATTACCTTAAAATGGTAGAAAATTTAAAACCACAAGATGTTTCTAGAGTATTAGAAGTGGCTCTTAAAATAAGAGAAAGTGGCGATATTAAAAACGTTGATTTAAAAAATGAAGCTAGTAAATTAATTAGATCAATTGAAGAGTGTTAATTGTTAGAAAGTGATAAAATTTAGAAATTCATAAAATTGTTATAATCACTATTGATTCTATTATTATAGAAACTATAGAAAGATTATAACAATTATTTTTTTTCTAAAATACATTGAAAACATTCAAAATTGTTACAATTATTTCTGTTTCTAAAATATATTAAAAAATATATTAAAATTTATTTTCTTTTAATTTCTTAATATCAAAAATAGCAGTGTCAGCTATTGCCATTACAGCCATTACTCCTGCTTGAATAGGATCAGACACAACAAGATCTGCTATTTTAGTGATGCCTCCTGGCATGTTTAAGCTAATAATTATCAAATCATGTTCTGTTTTTACATTAGCTACAGCTTTAGCTATCTCACCACCCATAAGAGATCCTGCTAAAACTAATGCACTTACTCTAGGAAGGCGAGATAAAGCTTCAACAGCTTCAGATATCTCATCTTCACCTACAAGAGGAATAGTATCAATACTAATTCTTTCTCCACGAATATTATGCCGATCAGCTTCAGTAATAGCCCCCATAGCTACCTGAGATACTTGAGCCCCCCCACCAAATATAATAATTCTTTTTCCATAAATATCCTCGAGAGCTCCATGTTTTTCTACAGATTTTACTGAATCAAGAGCTAAAATATCTTTTATTAAAGAACCAATATTGCCAGGATTTTCAAGTTCTAGATTTATAGATCCTAAATCGTTTTTTTCAATAAAAAGGTGAGCATAGCTAATATTAATATCATAAGCCGAAATAATATTAGTAATATCATCAAGCACTCCTATTTTTTCTTCTGTTTTAATTGTTATAGCTATGTTTGGCATTTAAATCCCCTAATAAGATACTCTATTATTAAAATTCAAAATATAAATATAAATTTTTAAATATAAATTAATATATAATTTTAATTTTCAAATAATTAAGTTTTAAATATATTTATAATATTATTTTTTAATAATAAATAATTAAATTTTAAATATATTATATAATTATACTATTATTTACTATAAATTATATAATTTTTTGAATAATTAGATAATATTATATTCTAATAATAAACAATTAAATCTTTTGAATAAAATTGATAAAAAACAAAAAATTATAAAAAAAATATAAAAATTAAAAAACTAAAAATATAAAAAATTAAAAATATAAAAAATTAAAAATATAAAAAATTAAAAAAAAACAATAAATTTTCTTAAAAATCATTGCAACTTAGCTTTAACCAAATCCAAATCTGATTTTGCTTTTTTGAATAAAGATAAGAAACTATCGTCGTCTTTTACAGTAATAACATCTAAACCTAAATCCCTATGTTCTTTAACCCATTTTTCGTGAAAAACAGGCACTTCTACTTTAATAGGTTCTGATGTCTTATTAACTAAAATAAGATCCCTATAAGGGAAATTCCTCTCTACAATATATCCTGCAAGATTTACAATATGATAAGCACTAACAACAATCTTCAATGATAATCACCTTTAAATTTGATTTTTAATGCATCAATAAATATTAATTTATTAATACTCTAATAAAATTTTGATATATGGTATTTTTAATTATTGTAAAATTTTTAATTACTATGAAATATTTAATTACTTACAAAATCCTTAATTATTTATGAAATCCTTAATTATTTATGAAATCCTTAATTAGGTAATGATTTCCTTAACTTAATAATCCTATTACAATTGCTAAAACTCCTAAAAGAGAAGTTGTAGCTACTACTGGGTAAAATTGTCTGTATGTGAATACTGGGGAAAATGCACTCATAATACCCATTAAAACAGGGAAAATAAGAGCAACAGCTATATTAACTAGCATTCCCCAAGACAATATATTTGGAGGAACCCCAATAAATAAAACTGAAAACAATGCTCCAAGAGTGAACATTAAAAACCCTTTTGTTAAATAAACAACTGAACGATATTTAGAAGCATATTCCATATAAGGTCCTTCAATAACATCTGCTTTAGATTTTAAAATATTAAAAGGATATTCATTTAGAAGTATCATATAACCTATAAAGAAAACTACTGTTCCTATAACTCCAGCTAAAGATAAAATAAATGGACCATTGGCTTGTTGATAAGCAACAATATCTCCAAGAAAAATACTTCCAGTTATAGCTACTGGTATGAAAATTGCAAGATATATTGGAAAAGATCCAAATGCAATCAATCGAAAAGCTCTAGAAGAACTTATATCTTCAATATATGATCTTTCAGCATTGGGATAAGCTGCACCTTTAGCTAAATCAGGGAACGGCATACTTAGTGACATTATAGATTTAGAAAGTGATCCCATTAGAACATAAGTAACTTCTTCAACTTTTAAAAATCCAATTATAGCTATTATGCTAGTAAAAGCACCGAAAAAGTACATTTGAGGAGTTAAAGCTAATAAAATCAAAAGTACAACAATGAAACAAACAATTGGTAGTGATTTATAAAGACCAGGTACTGGTGAATTAGGAGATATATTTTCCTTAAAGAAAAACTTAATTGGTGCCATTATTCCAGGACTTGTAACTGGAGGACCTATCCTTTGCTGAATTCTTGCTTGAATATATTTCCTTTCAATTCCTGGAAGAAGCATTCCTATAATTAGGGCTAAAACTAATGTACCAATCACTCCTAAAATTGAAAATATAATTGTGATAACTGACATTTTATTTCCTCTATTATTCCTTTTTTCCTATTATTTTATCATTTATTTATCTTTCTTTTATAATGATAACTCATAAAATTTATTTATTCTAATAATTATTATATACTAATCAATTATTTAATTCCTAATAACATTATACATTAATCAACTAAATTATTATTTAATTCCTAATAACATTATACATTAATCAATTAAATTATTAAATCTTAATTACTTCAATAGCTCTATCAGTACAAGTAAAACATGGATCACATTGTACTATACATAGTTGTGCATCAGTTATATGATCTCCAATACAAGCAAGTTGCATAGCTCCAATATTAGTCATTGATGGAGTTCTAATTATACTACCTCTTACACGACCATCTTCAATTCCATAAGAATGATATAATGTTCCACGTGGAACCTCAATATAACTTTTTATAGTGTCACAATCAAACATTTCCCAAGATCTATCAATAATTGGACCTTTTGGAAGATTTTTAATTGCTTGGCGAATGATTTTGATTGATTCTGGAACTTCAAGAACTCTCATTAAAATATTTGATTTCACATCACCATCATCTTGAGTTATAACCTCAAAATCAAAATCTTCATATTCTTTCATAACTGTTCTAAGGTCTTGAGCCAAACCAGTTGATCTAAGACAAGGACCAGTGACTTCTAGTTCTTTTGCTTGTTTTTGGCTTATTACACCAATTCCTTCAATCCTACTCATAACAATTGGATCTGATGAGAATCGGTCAGCAAAATCCAAAATTCCTTTTTCAAAAGTATCCATTCCATCAGCAATCTTTTGTAATCTCATTTCATTAAGTTCACATCTTGGTCTAACTCCACCAATAATAGATGCACCATATTGAACACGATTACCTCCAATCATTCTAAGTAATTCCATTGCAGTTTCTCTTAAATAAAAAGCTCTCATTGAAAAGGTTTCATGACCTAAAACTTCACTACCATGTGCAAGGTAAAGACAATGACTATGTAATCTTTCAAGTTCTTCAACAATGACTCTAATATAATTAGCTCTCTGGGGAATTTCAATTCCAAGACCTTTTTCTGCAGTTAATACAGAATTCCAAATATGTGCATTTGAACATATTCCACAAACTTTCTCTGTAAGAGCATTGGCTTTTTCTACAGGGAGTCCTTCCATTATTCTCTCAATTCCCCTATGATTGACACCAACTGTAATTTCAGCATCTTTAACAATCTCATCTTCAACAAAAAGTCTAACCCTATATGGTTCCAAAGCAGCAGGATGGACTGTACCCATACTAACTTCTGTCTCTATTATTTCCTGCTTGATTGGTCTTTTATCTTCTGTCATTATAATCACATATAATAATTTAATCAATATTTTCTAAATTAATATTTTCTAATAAATTTAATAAATCTAAAATATTTAATCTACTTCTAATAATATTTAACTTATTTACGATAATATTTAACTTGCTTACAATGATATTTAACTTATTTACAATGATATTTAATCTGCTTACTATAATATCTAATATAATTCCAATAATATTTAATCTGCTTCTAATAATTTAGGTAAAGCTGCTACTACTCCAGAAATAAGATCTTCTGGTCTGACTGCACATCCTGGTACTTTAGCATCAACAGGAATTATATTTTCAACAGGTCCCATAATTTCTTCTGATGGAATGTCTCCATGAATATTTTTATAAACTCCACCCATTAAAGCACAAGATCCTGCAGCTACAACAGCTTTAGGTTCAGGAATTGCTTCATAAATTTTCTTTAATGGTTCTTCATTAAACCTAGTTACAGGACCAGATACCAGTAAAACATCAGCTTCACGAGGGTTCCATGTTAAAAAAACCTTATATTGCTCAACATCAAATTTAGGTGAAAGAACACAATTTACTATCTCTATATCGCAACCATTGCATCCTCCAGTGTATACTAACATTAAATGGACAGCTCTTGCCCTTGAAAATGATTTAAGGTTCATTAAATCCCTCTTATTCCTTTATATGATTAATTTATAATTATATTAATTTTATATTTAATTTAATTTTATATCTAATCTTTATACCTAATTTAATTTTATATTTAATTTAATTTTATATCTAATCTTTATACCTAATTTAATTTTATATTTATTCTTTATATTTATATCTAAATATTAGTGTAAATTTATTCTTTATATTTATATCTAAATATTAATGTAAATCTAATTTTTAATTTATATCTAACTTTCAGTCATTTTATGTAATTTTTCAAGTTTATCTTCACCTTGACTTTTTAAAATAGTCTTATCAGACAAATACTGTGCAATGAAGGAAAGTTTATCCTCAGAAATCCTAAGAGGTTTGTCCATTAGCTCACTAAGATTTACTTCTACTTCACCAACATCAGTTGGATGTATTGTGGCTTTTTCACCAAATAAAGCATAAACTGGACAAAAATCATGACAATAATAACAAAAAACACATTTTTCACTATTCATAACTGGAACATGAGTTTTAGACCAACCTTCCATTAGATTTACAGGAGTAACCAATTTTTCCATTGTTACTGCACCAGTTGGACAAACATTGGCACAACCAGAACAACCAATACAAGCATCACTAGCTACTTTATCAGTTGGCTTAACTTTGCCACCTAAAATTTCTTCTCGTATTTTCATGTCAGTTACTCTATTAGAAGCAAAAAATATTTTTTTAAAATTTCCATAAGCTCCTTCTAGTATAATTCTAAGTAAATTTTTCATTTAAACACCATAAGTGTATTTATATCATTAATAAGATTTTAATATTGAAATTTTTAACTAAATTGATTCGTTTGAATTTTTAAATTCTCTTTGGAAAATAAATGCTTTGGCAGGACAAGCATTAGCACATGCTCCACAATAAATACATTTATCCTCATCAACAAGCATTCCTAATTCTTTTTTGTCAATGATTGCCTCTTCAGGGCAAATTCTTTTACACAACTTACAATTCATACATAATTTATTATCTATTAAGTTAAAACCTCTAGCTATTCTTTTTTTAACAGTAGTAGTTTTTGGAATCGCATCTACTGGACAGTGAATTCCACAAGTTTCGCATAAAATACATTTATCTAAATCAACACTAATTGTTCCTCTTTTTAATGTAATTGCATCTTTTGGACAAAGTTCACTACATATTCCACAAGATATACAATCATCAGAAACTTTTCCATCCCATTTAACTGCATTAAAATTTCTTGCTTTTTGTATATCACATACTTTAACACATTTTCCACAAGATACGCAATAACCACTAAGACCAAATTTATTATCTTCTTTTAAAGTAGAAACATGACAAGCATCAATTGCATTTTGATTGATTTTTTCAGATTTACTTTCAACTTCTAATAATTCTCTAGCTAATTCCATATCCGCATTATTATCAAATTTTCCACTATTTTTAAATTCATAAGTATCTATAATATCAATTTCAATATCATCTATATTTTCATCAAATGCATCATCTAAAATATTATCAAGAAGTTCATCCTCAAATTTATTAATATCTTTACCAATATTTCGGACACTTTCGAAATCTAAAGATGGATCATATCTCATTTTTCCATTAATTTGTTTTAAAGCACTAGTTTTACTTTTAAATACGCAAAGACCACAGTTTAAACAAGATTTAATTGAACCAGTAATATCTTGATCAATCTTATTTATGTTAACTTTAAAGTTATCAAGAGAAATTGCATCATGAGGACAATTCTTAATACAACTTAAACATAAAACACATTTATCATGATTAACAACACCTTTAGAAATTGCATCAGAAGGGCAAACATCTTTACAAACCCTACAACTAGTACAAATACTATTTTGGTCAATTTTGACTTTTATAGCATTTGTAGGACAATAATATTGACATCTTCCACATAATATACATTCATCAAGGTCTGTAGAAACACAATTTCTTTTAACTTCAGTAGTTCCTATTTTAGTTCCTGTTTTTTTACCATCAGCACTTCCTAATTTCTTATCATCTAAAGAAGGGAAAGCAAAGTTAAAAGATTTTAAAAGGTTGAGTTGTCTTTCTTCAACTAAGTCAAAGCCATCTACTCTTGAATCACTTGGACATGCATCAACACAGACACCACATCTTGCACATATTCCTTTTGTTACACCATCTTCAATATGAATACTACTAACTGGACAGCTAAATTCGCAGACCCCACAGGCATTACATTTAGCTCTGTCAACAACATATCCCCCATACTTATTTTTGAATATTGCGTTATTTGGGCAAGCATCATAACATATGCCACAAGTAATACAACTAAAAGCTTTACCATTGATAAGGCGAATAGCTTCGGTAGGACATACTTTAATACATTCTCCGATTCCATTGCATTTATTTGTTGATAAAAACATGATTTTAACTTCCTATAGACTTAATTTTTTATAAACTTTATTTCCTATAGATTTTTAACTTATTATAAATTTTATATCTTATATTATATCTAATAAACTTGTATTTATACTAATAATATATTAATATCTAAATAATAGTATATTACAATCTTAATAATATTGTTTTATAATCTACATAATATTATATTATAATTTAAATAATTTATTTATAATCTAAATAATATTTTTATAATTTAAATAATATTTTTATAATCTAAATAATATTATATTATAATTTAAATAATTTATTTATAATCTAAATAATATTTTTATAATTTAATAATCCACCATATCTAATAAATTTAGGTTTTTACCATTATTCTAAGAAGATTACCTACTATCAAACCAACAGTACCAGATATAAATCCTGTAGATATGGCAATATCATTATAAAATGGATAAGGTCCAATTTGCCAAGCTACTATAAGCGCTGCAATAAATATTATGATATATGATCCAATTGTAAATTTAATATCACTTTCAGGGTTTGGATTAATTCTTGTTCCTAAAAGCAATCCTGTTAAAAACCCAAAAATTATTGGTCCTAAATATAATAACATTGATTAATCTCCTATTTATTCCTCTCAACAGAGGTATCACTATCATCATTTTTAATTCTTTCAAATTGTGAAAATGCTATTACAACAGCACTTAAACCTACTAAAACTTTCAATCCAATGAAAATATTTAAATATGGGACAATTCCTGTATTTGTTGGATCTGGATAATGGAACATACTAACAAATGCTGGGGAAAGAATACCATAAAAATCTGTTCCTACATTATATAAATAAAATCCAGAAAACACTAAACCAATTGTTCCTAATAAAACAAATCCTAATGCACCAACACTTTCAATTATAGCTATAAAATCGTGGGAAAACTTTATAGGACTATTATTAATACCATAAACAATTATACAGAGAATAACTCCTCCTGCAACCATTGCTCCTCCTTGAAATCCTCCACCCGGGGTAATATGTCCTCCTAAAATAGTCAGAATCCCTAAAGAAATAATTATAAATGAAACTGGAAATGCAAATAGTTTAAGAATAGGACTCATTATTCATCCTCCTCAGAATTTCCTTCAACTAAACCTCTTCCAAATACTAAAAGAACTATAACCACAGCAGTTACTAATATCAAAGCTTCACCAAGAGTATCATAGGCTCTCCAATCAAATACCACAAGAGTTACCATATTTGGTTGAATTGGAGTACCTAAAGCATTGTAAACTTTACTAATACCTGGATTAATTAAACTTTTAAATCCATACATAACATCAAATAAAGTAAGAGCAAAAAGTGCTGTAGATATTGATAATATAAGAGTTCTAATTCCTTTATAATCATTGTCTTCTATATTTTCTACATTGTTTGACTTATCATCATTAGACATTAAATAGACCTCCAGTAAATTTTAGACATTAAATGTCCCACCAATGAAATTTTAGACATTAAATAGCCATCCCATAAAAATTTAGACATTAAATAGTCCCCCAGTAAATAATTGTAATTAAAATACCTAAAGTCAGAATTACATAAAACATCATCTTTTCTAAAGAATCACTTTGTTCTTTAATTAATTTTGGGATTAAAGGCATGTTAGTAATCAAAATAAGAGCTAATCCTAATACAACAACAATAGTTAATATTATGTTAATATGTCTAAACATTATAGCTGCAATTAGAAGAGTTGAAATAAGAACTAATTCAGCAGCTAATGCGGATGAAACAGATTCATTTGTAGTAAGGTCATCTTTTACTTTTTCTTTAATACTTGTAATACCTTTAAAGGAATTTACTATTTTATCATACAATTCCATATTAAATCAACCCCATTGCAAATTGTGAAATACTGTCTGTGACTAATTGAGGGAAAAGACCTAAAACTATACATAATATTAATAATACTGTAATTGCAATTATCGAAGAGTTAGGAACTGGTTTATTTAAAACCTTAAGATTATTTGGTTTAGGTTTTAAGTAAATTGAATGGAATGCTTTTACAAATACCATAAATGTTACAATACTTATAAGTACTGCTATAATAGCTATTTCAGGGAATCCTGAATCAAGAGCAGCTTGAACAATCATTAATTTACTTTGGAATCCATTTAAAGGAGGAACTCCTGCCATTGCAAGCCCCCCAATAAGAATCATTATAGCTAATTTAGGAGTATGTTCAATCATACCTCCAAGTTTTCTAGTATCAGAAGTTTTAGTAAGATATAATACTGTACCAAACCCTATGAATAATAAAGCAGTTACAATAATTTCGTTGATTCCTTGGAAAAGACCTGCTGTAATAGAAAGTTCAGTTCCTAAACCAAACCCAAGTCCAATGTATCCAAGTTCACCAACAGCTAAAAATCCAATCATCTTTCTAAAATCTGTTTGCATAATTGCCATTGTAATTCCTAAAATCATTGCAAGTAGTGCAAATATTAATACCAATGTTTTAAAGAATGGTAAATAAGAGAAAATTCTAAATATAGTTATTCCAAAAGCTATGAATGTTATAACAGTAAACACCTGAAGTAAAGCGGCGGCATTTGGAAGAGCTTGACTATAAACATTTGCTTTTATAGTATGGAATGGTGGTAATCCAGATACATATAACCAACCAAAGAATATTAAACCAAATGCAATTAATAAAGAATGTGAAAATGGATATACTAAATTTTGAGATATTGCATATACAATGTCAGTAATGTTTACACTACCAACAATACCAAGAACAAATCCTATTCCTACAAGAAGCATTGGTGCGCCAATAGCTCCTAAAATCAAGTATTTAAAAGCAGTTTCATAATTATTATCGGTTTTTGAAGTTAATATAATTCCAACTTGAGTTAAAGCAGCTATTTCAAAGAATATATACATATGAAAAATATCATCAGATAATAGTAATGCAGTAACTGCAGCAGTTCCCATAAACATTAAAAACATCAATACTCCAGATATTTTTTTGTTTTGGCTTAATGATGTGAATATTGCAAAGAATGCTACAATGCCTAAGAAAAATATGAAAACTTTTTGTATTGCTTCATAAGAGTAAGTAACAGCAGGATGGAAAATAGCTAAACTTGAATTAGCAATTGTCTCTGGAACTTTTTCTAAAAGAGATGGATTAGTTATTAGAGGTGCATGACCACCAAAATAATGTAATCCAAAGTTTGCAAGAATTGGAATAAGTGGAAGTACAATAGCAACAACAATAGCTATTATTTTTACAGTATTATCTTTTTTATGGAAAAGATTAAGTAATAATGCACAAGCTATTGGAATAATGACCATTAAGGCAATTAATTCATTCATTAGCATCACCTACATCATCAAAATTATTAGAACCCCTATTTTTAGAAGTAGAGTTCTTATTTCTAGAAATTATCTTTTTATCTCCAAAAATTTCTGATGCACTTAAGGTACCATGCTTTTTATATAAAACCATTGCAATAGCTAACATTACAGCTAATACGCTTGCACCAATAACAATAGTTGTAAGAACAAGAGCTTGAGGTAAAGGATAAGCTGAATTTGCAGCAAACCACTCTGCATTCATACCAGGTAAAAATATTGGAATTACTCCTCCTTGCTTGTATCCAAGAGTTAATATGAATAAATTAGCTCCTTCTTCAATAAAAGCTATTCCAATAATCTTTTTTATTATATTATCTAAGAATATAGCTCCATACAGCCCAACTATAATAAATGCAGCAGATGTGAATAATGAAAGTAATTGAGTATCTGCTAAAATATTCATAATACTTGCAGTATCTATCATGATTCATCATTCCTTTGAGTTTTATATACAGCTAATCCTAAAAATACAGGGATAATAGCTGCCCCAACAATTGCTTGAGTTAAAGCTACATCAGGAGACAACAAGAATTGGAAAAGGAAAGCCACACATGCTCCATTTATTCCAGTTAAAATAGCTGCTTTAAGTAAGTCTCTCTGCATAATCGCAAGAATACAACCTAAAACTGCTAAAATCATTACTACTAGTTCAATCATGTTCTTCTATCCTCCTTATTTCCTTTTTACTTATTTCTCCTCTTCTATTTTTATAGCTGAAATCGAAATTTCGTCATCGTCTTTACCTTTATTTAATTTATTTTTATTCTTAAAATCAGAATCATCTACTTTAGGAACATTAATAATAAAGTCATTATCTTCTTCAATATCTTCATTAATAGAGCTAATCAGATCTTCAAGTTCTTCTGTATCATCATCAAGATTAGAATCCCTATTGTTATCAATATCATCATCTATTTCAACAGCAACAGAATCAAAATTATTAATATTATCAATATTATCCTCTACTTCAATTGTATCTTCTTTTTCAGCATCATGCTCTCCAATATCTGATTTTACAACATCTGATTTATTATTATTATTATTATTATATTTATTAGATTCTAATTCTTTAATAATAGATTCTCCAATATCTTCACTATTATCCTCTTTATTTTTTTCATCTGAAGAACTATGTTTTACAACACGACTTGGAACTGCTCTAACAGGACCTCCAGATTCATCAGCTATTTGACTAATTCTTCGAATTCTATTAATCATTTCGTCTTCTTCATTATTGTCACTAGTTGAAGTACTTTTCTTAGAATCACTATCTACATCAACAGAACTAACTTTATCAATATCTTTAGATTTTTTACTAATATCTTTAGATTTTTTACTAATATCTTTAGATTTTTTACTAATATCTTCAATAACAATTCCTTTATTATTTTTATTGACTTTATCTTTATATTCATCTCTAATCTTATATTTACGGACTTTATCTTTAAGTTTATTTTTAAGATTATCTTTGTTATCTTTATTTTTATTAATTTTATCTTTATTCATATCATTATCATTAAGATTATCATCCACAAAAGTAGGTTTATCAATATTTTCTTTAGAACTTTCAATAATTTTATCATCAGCTATATTTTTGTCAGTTTTAGTTACAATATCTTTTTTAGCAGTCCCAACTTCCTTTTTAGTAGATTCATCACTATTATCTTTAATATTTTTTACACCTTTAGTATCAGTAATAATTTTAGTTGTAGAAACAGAAGATACATTATTTTCAGCACCTTTTTTATTAATTTTATCAGCTTTATCCTTATCATTACTATCAATTTTATTAACAGGAATTTTCTTTAATATAACAGGTTCCTTTGATTTAATAGGTTCTTTGAAAGGTTCTTTAATAGGTTCTTTAATAGGTTCTTTAATAGGTTCTTTAATAGGTTCTTTTACTTTAATAGATTCTTTATTTTTATCAGATTCTTTAGCATTAACATTACTTAATTTACTATCTTTCAATTTAGTATCTTTCAATTTAGTATCCTTAAAAATATCAGGCTTTTTAACCTTAACAGAATCTTTAACAGGAATATCCTTCAAAATAACAGGTATTTTAATATTATCAGAATCTTCAATTTTATTAGATTTTTTAATATTAGTATCCTTCAATTTACTATCTTTAAATACAACAGGCTTTTTAACCTTAACAGAATCCTTAACTTTATCAGATTTCTTAACACTACCATCCTTCAATTTAGTATCTTTCAAAACAACAGGCTTTTTAACCTTAACAGAATCCTTAACTTTATCAGATTTCTTAACACTACCACCCTTCAATTTAGTATCTTTCAAAACAACAGGTTTTTTAGCCTTAACAGAATCCTTAACTTTATCAGATTTTTTAACACCAGAACCCTTTAATTTAGTATTCTCCAAAACAACAGGTTTTTTTATCTTAGTAAACTCTTCAAATTTAGTAAATCCCATGTTTTTATTCTTATCATAGCTTTCAGAACCTTTATAATATTTAGGAGGTTTTGTTACTGTCTTATTAGATTCAATGGCCAATTTATTGATTTTACTATCATAATGATATTTAAAACCAAAAATATCTGGTTTTTCATATTTACGAGGATCTTCACCATAATAATATGCATTAGCTAATGCATGAGCTACAAATGGAGCTAATATAAAGTATATTCCTGCAAGAAGAAATTGACCTAAACCAATCATAGCTAGTACACATGCTATATCAACCATTCCTAGCATGTGGATTCTTACATATATTACTTTATCCATATCATTATCAAGACGAAGGATTCCAATACTTGTTATAACAATTACAATAGCTGCAACAATAAGACAAATAGATTGAATAACTTGTATTAAAATATCCCACATATTATGTCCTCCTTAATGCCATTGCAAAAGCTATTGTTCCTACAACACCTAAAAGAAGTAAAGCTAAAGCTATATCTGAGTAAAATTCAATAGCATAAATATCTCCCACAGTTAAAAGGAGTACTGATATAGCTAAAGAAAATGTAGCACAGCCAATGAGAGCCATAGCTATTGTTTTATGAGTTACTATTCTAATAGCTGCAAACATGAATATTATTAGTGCAAGTATTAAAATATATTTTGAAATTATTAGTATATCCATTATTACCACACTTTTAATAATGATTTAGTAAAGTTTAAATTTATTTTGTTAATATAATTAATTTATTTGATTAATATGATTAATATAAAGTTTATTTGATTAATATAATTAATATAAAATATTTAAATTAATGATAAAGTTTGATTTATAAAATATAAATTATAGTTAATATAAAATATTTAAATTAATGATAAAGTTTGATTTATAAAATATAAATTTTAATAATAAAGTTGATTTTCTCCACATTAAATTTATTCAAGCATTTTTTTAATATAAGGTTCAAATGGAATAAGTTTTTTTGGATCTCTTGGAGAGATTATAGCTACTTTAATCAATTGTTTTTCAGTATTAAGATCAACTGATACAGATCCAGGAGTAAGAGTAATACTGTTAGCTAATATTGTTTGAGCAATTGGTCTAGTAAGTTCTGTTTTAATATCTACAACAACAGGATCTATTGTTTCTCCTCCTTTAAGAGCACGTTTAGCTGTGTCAAAAGTTCCTTTAGATATTTCCATTATCAAAACAGCAACATATGCAATTCCATAAACAAATCTTGTTAAAAACATATGAAAAATCTCCATTTTAAAATAATTATAAGTCATCGAATATTTTCTATCTAAATTTTATATAATTTTATGAATAATTTTATAATTTTGTGAATAATTTTTTATTAAAATTCTATATAAGAATAATTTTCTATAGAATATTTTTCTATATAAATAATATAATATTTTCTATATTAATAATATAATTATAATAATATATAACTAATTATATTAATATTATAGTTTATTATGATTATTTTATAATTCAATAGATTAATAACCTCAATATATCTACTTTTTTGATGAGAATAAAAAATTACTTTATATTATTATATAATAATCATGATTGTTCATGATTAATAATTAATATATTTTAGTATATAAAAATTTTCCTTTAAAAGTTAATAATGAAAAAAAAGTATGATTTAATATTGGGAATATGAAGATGAATAAAAAAATTTTAAGATATAAATTGAATATTTTATAGAACTTTTTCATAAAAAGGAGTATTAAAAAGAAAAAATGATGGAATGTTTTAGTATTTATAAAACAAATAAAACAAAATTCCACCATAAAATAGCTAAAAAACCAACTAAAAACAAACAAAAAATACCAAATTTCTTATAAACCCTTTTTGATGAAAATGGTCTAAATAACTCAATTCCAGAAGGAGTTAATGAATCTAAAATCAAATGACTTAAAAGTCCTAAAAATATTGGAAATAAAATTAAATAGCTATTAAAAACAAATTCCACATCATTTATATTTAAAATACTCTCAAATAATAAATTTGACGAATTTAAAGATAATATCAAAACAATAGCTAATAAAAAAATAATAATAAATGGAATTAACAATTTCTTATTTAAAAACATTATAGCTAATCCTAGAACCACTATACTTAAAGCCAAAAATTGAGAATTACTCACTAAAAATGAATTTAATAATAAGTCAATAATAGAAGAACCTAAAATTACTACCAAAAATATCAATAAGGATAAGAAAATTATTCCAAGTAATGAATGAGTAAAACCTCTATGATTAGAAAAATAAAATATAATTGGAATAATACAAACAATTATTCCAATATAGTAAGGTAATTCAAATATATACAAAATTATAAACAATATTAATCCAATTATCAAACAATTATAAAGATTATTTTTTTTAATATTATGATCAAAATCTGGTAAACTAGCTCCTATTAATGCTAAAGCTATAGATATAGGATTATGAAAAAACAATAATGCTAAAATTATTCCAAATAATGTATGTCCTTTATAAGAAGAGATATTATCACCAAAGTTATTTTCTATGTTAATTCATTAAAATTATTTTAATTCTTAAAATGAAAGCTTATCTTAGTATTTCTTTTGTCATGAAATTTTATTATTATTCTTTTTAGAAGATTAATAATTAATCAAACAATTCCTTAAATTTCCTTTGTAATATTTTCCTATCAGGTAGCTTTGTTTGGTATTGAGAAACCATAGCTGGAGATAAACTTCTGCTTAATGCATATTCTACTACAGTATCATCTTTGTCATTACATAAAAGTATCCCTATACTTGGATTTTCATTATCTTTTTTCACATCCCTATCAAGAGCTTCTAAATAGAAATTTAATTGTCCTATGTGTTCAGGACGGAATTTTTCTGTTTTCAATTCAAAAGCAACTAAACATTGAAGTTCTCTATGGAAAAATAAGAGATCTATGTAAAAATCACTATTACCAACTTGAAGTCTATATTTTTCACCGATGAATGAAAAATCTTTACCTATTTCTAGAATAAAATTTTTTAAATTGTTTATAAGTCCTTTTTGTAGTTCATCTTCATTATAGTATTCATTCAATCCTAAAAATTCAAACACATAATCATCTTTAAAGTATTCATTTGTATCAGGATAAATCTTTTTTGTAGTAGGTGAAAATTTTATATCTGAAAGCATTGTTCTTTCAAAAAGACTTGATGAAATCACTCTATCAAGTTCTCTTTTACTCCATTTTTCTTTTTTGGCTTTACGCAAGTAAAATTCTTTTTCTTCAATAGTTTGACATCTAGAAAATATTATTAAATTATTTGTCCAACTTATTTCTCTCACCAGTGGTGAGAGTTTTGGATAATCTTTATAAGTTGAATAAAACTGCCTCATTCTCCAGAGATTTCTAGCTTGGAATCCTTTTAAAGTTGGTTCTTTTTCAACTAGATATTCAGATAGTTCTATTACTATAGATTGCCCCCAATTAGATTTTTCTACTTTTTCATCAATATAATTACCAATATTCCAATATAAATTAATTAATTCAGTATTAACACTCTGTAATGCATTATGCTGAGAAGTTTTTATCATTTTTAATATATCTACAAAATCTTTTTGGTGGTTTTTATCAATTTTATTTTCATTCATATTTTATCTCCTTTCCTATATATCTCCACTTAAAAATTCTATTTTATTATTATAACTCCAAATTTATTTTTTTAAAAGTTAATGCTAATTGTTATAGCTTTTTTAAAAAAAATAAACACCTAAAAAATTAATGCCACCACTGGTGACAGTTTTTCATTTTCCAAAAATTTTACTATTTTTATCAAAAATCACTTCATTTTTATTATCTAAATATTTTACCAATATTCTATTATTGAAAAATTATTTATGTATAAAATTATATTTATTTAAAAATAGTAAATACCCTTTTTCCAAGCATGTGAAAACTAATATTTGAAGAAAAAATTAAGTTAAAAAAATAGCTAATATTGATTATAGCTTCTAAAAATTCATTAAAATAGAAATTAAGATTATAAAAATTAAGATTATAAAAATTAAGATTATAAAAATTAAAACTATAGAAATTAAAACTATAAAAATTAGAATTTAAAAATTAAGATTATAAAAACTTATCAAAATTATCAGAAATAATTCCAAAATAAGCTAAATAAGAAAGCATTTGTTCTAATGACCTCATATATGTTTTTTTATCAGCATGTCCATTTTTGCAGAAAACTTCACATGTAACTGATGGAGTACCTCTTAAATTACATTCGTCTTCAATTGTTCCTTGATAACCTTGCCCAGCAACTGGATAAAATATTATTTCAGAGTTGATATTTTTAGCAATATAATTAGCTATATAATGACTTTCTGGTGAAGGTTTCATTGTACAAAAGATTGCTTCTTTACCAGGCACACTATTTGGACCTGTAGAATGAAAATCTCCAATTGAATCAACATTTAACTCTTTAGCTATATTCAAAATATTGTTAGTAACAGAGCCATAATGAGAAGTAATTCTGTTAAGATCAGCACCATCAAACCATCTTGAATTATCCATAGTAGCTTTTGGAGCTAAAAAAGGAACTATATAAACTTCTCCATTTAACTCAACATTTTTAAGTCTGTCAATTAAATGAATAGCTGCTATTTGAGGAGGAAGTTCATTGCCATGAACTCCTGCAATTATCATTACTCTATGCCCATTAGAATTCTTTGTAGATTTGTTAGAATCAAAATTAACTTTATTAAAACCAAAGTTAGATTTGTTAAAATTACCTTCTCCCAATCTAATCAAAGGAGTGCCTGTAACAGCTTCTTTTAATATTTCTTTTGAACATGAATTAATTGGAATATTTTCAAAAATAGGTGAACTATTAGCTATATATCCACCAGTTTCTTTTGAAATCTTAACAATATCTAAATTAGAACTTTTTACCATAAAACACCTGAATATAGAAATATTTGTTAAAGTTATATTTAAATTCTATTACTTAAAAACAAAATTATTCTTTATTCTTATATAATATTCTTTATTTTTATTTATTATTTTTATACTTCTATAATTCTTATTATAAAACAATTTTTTAAATATATAAATCAATTTTCTTTTATATAATTATATTATATTAATATTTATTAAATTAAATTTAAATTAAATTTTATAATAAATTTATATAAATTTTAAAAAAAATATGAACTTATAATTTAAAAAAT
>WRCI01000008.1 GCA_009784145.1 Methanobrevibacter sp. | reverse complement strand
TTCATGTTCACACAATGGACATAACCCATCTTCTTCTAATAAACCTAACCCTTCTTTTGTCAATTTAAATTTATTCATATTATTTAGTTGCACTTTACTTATAGTAAACTAAAAGAATGCTACATTCTATTATTTTTACTAATTTCAGCTAATTCTAGTTTTAATGGTATAATAGCATTATATAATAACATTATTAATTTTATTTTTTTTAAATTTAGAATAAGTTAGCTAATTGAAAATATTTATTAATATTAGCTGTTTGGTAAATTGATTTCAAGTATTATAGGGTTATGATCAGAAATTTCAATAATCAATTTATTTTCAATAATTTTCACGTTTTTTACCCATTTATCAAAATTTGCCCCAGCATAAAGATAATCTAGCCAAAATAATCCTCCACGATTATGGCGATGTGTTACAATAGGTTGTCTAATGAATTTTGAGATTAAATCAGTTAATTTCATATCTTCCAAACGATCAAAAACCAATTGATTAGCATTTTTCGTATTTGATTTGCCATCAAGCGTTCTGTCTAAATTCCAATCTCCACCAATTAAAACATTGCGATAGTTTTTACTTAAAATAATTGGCGAAATTTTTGATATTATTTCATGCATCATAGTGACATATTTATTTTGTGTTAAACTATTATTATAGTATGAACCATAAATTGAGACAATATCTAATGTTTGATTATTAACATTCACACTTCCAGCTACCGCATAATCTGTATTCGTTTCAATTTGAGTTAAAGGTAACTTAGAAAGGATTCCTGTTCCCCAATTTTGTTTGCATTTTTTATATAAAATATGTTGAAATGGTGTTGGAATAAACTTAGGATCTGGCATCTCTTGTAAAAGGACAATGTCTGCTTCGAACTCATCAAACAAAAAATTGTATTGTTCTTCAGTGTGGTTACGACCTGATTTCCAAAAGTCAAGATTCCATGTAATAATTTTCATTTTTAACCACTTCCATATAATATTGAATAAAGTTGCACTTTACTTAAGTAAACTAAAAGATTGCTACTTTTTCTTTTTCTGTATAAAATTCTATTTTATCCATTGTTTCATTTGTTAATCTAAAAGAATAAACTTTTTTATCAGTTGGATTTAATTCTGGGTTTTCTTTTTCTTTAGCCTCTTCTATTAAGTCTTTTAAAGTAGTTCCTTTAGTTTCCATTATATCCAGTACCATTTTTATATAATAGTTTATTAAATAGCTATCTCTATTTTATCATAATTTAAAACGGGCATTTTACTATTTTTTAACCCTTTTTTGAAACTAATTAAACCCTCTTTAGCTAACAAGTTTATTTTATTAGTTGTATTAGCTGGATCTTTTTTAATTTTATTAGCTATCTCTCTAATGCTTTTAGGATTTTCATTTTTAATAATATTTAATATCTGTGTTTCATTCTCCCCTATACTTATTTTATCAGTGATTATAATTTCTTTTTTTATTATTGGCTCTTCAGGATTTTCTAATAAAAGTTTCCAGTTTTGTAAGTCAAAATATAATGTGTTTTCTGGTGTTTTTTCTAATAGTTTTTCTAGTTTTTCCATACTTCCATACTTTGCTTTCATTTGTTCATCGTATTCTTTTGTAGCTTGTTCTTTAATTAAAGTTATAATCATTTTATTTCAACTCCTCTATTAATTCATTTAATATTAATTTTTTATTTTTGTTAATATGATTTACAAGCATATTCAGGTTTTCAGTTTGTGTATCGAATTTTATTTTTATTTCTTTTTTATGGTTTTTTGGTTCTGGGTGTATGTGTCCCCCTTTGTTGTGGTAGTCATCTAATATTATTTTATCTGGCATTACTATTAATGTCCACCCTCCGTCTGCTGTTACTATGTATATTGTTTTCCCTTGAATGTGTAACTTTGTTTGTTCTTTCTGCATATTATGGTAATATATACTACTTAATATATAAATGTATTGTAAATAAACAATAGATAATAAAATAAAACAGGAATTAATTTAATAAATTTATATTTTTTAATCTGGATGTTGCACTTTACTTATAGTAAACTAAAAGATTGCTACAAAAAGAATATATATTATAAAAAATATAATATATAAAAGAAAGAAAGGGAATTAACCCTTCCTTTCTAGTGTCGGTCTATTGAGCCGAATTCGCTTTTGGACGAGCTTGTTTTCGGTCTCAACGGACTTTACTATTATTTTTCTAAGTAAATAAATACTTAAATTCATAACAGCAAGACAAATCTTTCTGTTGCACTTTACTTATAGGTAAACTAAAAGATTGCTACTCCACAATCCTTGACATAATTTATTTAATTGCAATTACTAATAACAACAATGTAAAAATAAATAAATATGGAAATTATAAAATTCCCATTGCTTTATTGGTTTTAGCTATTGATTTTTCATTATCTGATTCTAACTCTAACATAGCTCTTATTGCATCAATATTTTCAGGGACTACATCTGATTCTTGATGAACAGCTTGCATATAGAAAAGTTCTCCATCAACTATGTTAAGAGATTCTTTCCAAATTGGAATTTCGAATAAATCATTTCTACTTCTTCCAAGTTCTTTAGCATATTCCATAAATTCTGCTGTTGAACCTAAACCTTCACTTGCATTTAATAAAAGTACACGAGATCTTTCTTCAAGAACATCAATTACATCATCTAATGCTACATCATTTTCAAGCTCAACCATTAAATTATGTTGATGCATAAGTGTGGTTGGGATAAGAAGTGCAACAGTTGTAATATCTGCACCATACATAACTGTTTTTAAATCTGGTCCATGGTGGGAAGGAACAGTCGGAGGATTTGGAACAACTGCATTAATTGGTCCTTTATTTACCTGATAAGGATCCCCTCCACGTCTAACCATTACAGCTCTAATTTTTTTCACGCCACACAGATCATCTATTGGTTTTAAACTACGTGTAAGACCTGTGGTATTACAAGACACTACACGAGAATAATCTGCACCATAAGAATCATCATAATTTGAAAAGGAATTAAATGATAATCCTGTAAGATCATGCCCTTCTCCACCTTGATAAATTGCTTTTACACCAATTTTTTTATATTTTTCAAGGTTTTCAGGACCTATATTTCCAGGAGTACAATCCACTACAATATCTGTATCAGAAATCATTTCATCTACAGTTCCAGCTATTTCAATTCCTGCTTGATTAAATAATTTTTCTCTCTCAGGTATAGCTATGTATAAATCATAACCTTTTTCAACAGCCATTCGAGCTTCATAGTCAGGTTTAGTTTTACTAACTCCTACTACTTTCATATCGTCTTGAGCTGAAACAGCATCAGCTACTCTTTTTCCTATTGTTCCATATCCATTTATAGCTACTGACTTCATTTTGAGGGTCTCCACAAGTAAAATATTAATAAGTTTTTTTTAAATCCCGAATACATTCTATATTTTTTATATTTTATTTTAAATAGTTTTATTTAATATAATAAAATCTTATAGAATTATTTATTTATTATTTATCAATATTTTATCAATATTTTATTTATATACTGTTTATAGTATATATCTATATTCTTATCTATGATTATATAATATTTAAAATTACTTATTATAATTTTAATTGAAATAAATGAAAATAAATAATCACAATTATTATAATTATTAATATCTTAAAATAAGTTATAATTATATTAAAAGTATGTATATCCTCTATAAACATACTAATAAAAAAATAAAAGGATAAAAATACTATTCATCAGTAAAAAAAATTTAAAAAAAAAGATATGGGAAATTTTATATGTTACAATTCATATAATATATAATGAACTCAGGTAATGTCCCCTTAGAATACGTCACCGTATGGTGGCAACACTATTAAGTTAGTAAGAGGTCTTTGGGGTTCCGTTTCAATTTTAATTATTTTTCAATACAATATCAAACCATCAATCAATTAATAATAATCCATAATAATAATATACTTTTTTCCCATTTTCTAATCTAACCATCTCATTATATCCATTATTTCTAGCTGTTGATTGAACATCGATTCCACATGCTTCCATTGAAGGTCTATGAGTTTTAGGATTAATACATGCTTCTAAATTACATATTTCACATATTTCACATCTTCCTGCACCTAAAGCAAAAGCTTTAAAGAATTCAAGATCTAATGCAAGATATTCCAACTCAACAACTATTTCATTTATGGATATTTTCTCATCTTTTGTTTGAATGAGTATTCCAATATTATAAGAATCTAGGACTTTTTTCATTACATCAGCTGTTGGAGTGTGAGGAGGACAACCTAAAGACTTACCATAACCAGTACATCCATATTTACATTTTAATAAAGTCCACATTCCAGTTTCAACAGTACTGACATTGATTATTTTTCCATTAACCTTTTCAAAGTTGTTTGTAAGTTTCAATAATCTTTCCCATATTTTATCTATTTTAATGTTGTCCATGAAAAATCCTTCTTTAATCAAATTTATATACAATTTAAAATTTATATACAATTTATTAATATTTAATAGTATATTCTAATATAGTTTAGTATATTAATAAATGTCATTAATTCTAACTTAAACTCTCCAATTTTTCTGGGAAATATGTATCTACTACATATTCAAGACCATACTTAGAAAAAGACTGTTGTTCTGCTTTTTTACCTATTTTAAGCATTTTTTTAATTTCAGTTTGCCACATTGGATCATTATATCTTGGATCATTAGCTAACTCCTTTAATCTTAAAACATCAATGTCTTTTAAAGGATCTGTGGGAAGATCATAATTAACAATATCACTAGCTGTAACTCCTAAAAATTTAGCATTTGGAGTAGCTAAATCATGATTAACATGGGCAAGCTTAGCACTTCCAGAAATAATAACCATAGCTATGTGAAAACCCCATGGGTCTCCGTCGTTACAGATATATACTGGAAGGTTTAATTCTTCATTAACTCTTTTTAAAAATCTTCTTGTAGCCCTTGCAGCTTGTCCTTTAAGTCCTACAATTAAAGTATTAAACTTTTTATAAGCTTCTTCTTGAACCATTCTATGAAACATCCCCATGGTTTCAACAGCTATTACTCTTTCAACATCATGATCAAGGAATTCTACCTCATCAATAGTGGGAGAAATTGTATATCCTGATTTTCCTGATTTTAAAGCATTAATTTCAATATCATCTTCTTGAAAAACAATATTTCCATAAACAGAAGCACCATCTTCTTCTGGCATTAAACCCAAGTCTTCACGACTCATTCCTAATGTCACCTCAATATCTTCTCCAACAATATTAGATTCTTGCTGGTTGTCAAAACCAATATCCCAACCTTCACTAACATAGTACATCTCCCTTAAAGTAGCTGTTTTTTCCCTTTGAACAAGATCTTTACAGAAATTAGCTACATGGACCATTTGTCCTATTTTTTTTATTTGTTTCACATTACCAAGAGATCTTTTACCATATCTATCTCCCAGAACGAAATAGCCCTTATTTTCATCATAAACAATATTAGACGTGCCTCTAGATGGGACTTTTAATGTAGGAATATCTTTTTTAACAACATCTTCAATGATTTCTTCACCTAAACCTTTAAGCTTATTATAAGAAATCTTTTTTCTAGATAAATTTTTTTCATTCTTTTTATCAGCCATAAGTTATTCCTCCAGTTATCCAAAATCATCAAATGTTTGTTGTCTATCTCTACTAACTACTCTTTTAGCAGATTCAGTATTTTCAACAGAATCATCATTTTCAATATCTTCAATATCTTCAACAGACTTGTCATTTTCAACAGATACATTATTTTCAATGGATTCATCGATATCATTATTGCTTTCAACTTCTTCTTTAACTTTTTTAACTTTTTCTTTAACTTCTTTAGCTTTTTTAACTTCTTTAACTTCTTTAACTTTTTTCTTAACTTCTTTAGCTTTTTTAACTTCTTTAACTTTTTCCTTAACTTCTTTAACTTTTTTAACTTCTTTAACTTTTTCCTTAACTTCTTTAACTTCTTTAGCTTCTTTAACTTCTTTAGCTTCTTTAACTTTTTTCTTAACTTCTTTAACTTCTTCAGCTTTTTCTTTAACTTCTTCAACATCATCAGGATTTTCACCTAATAATTCAGCAAGAGATCTTCGTGTGACTTTAGCTAAAACTTCTTGATATTCAGGGACTTCTGTTTCAGCAAGTTTAGCAGATTCTTTAATAATAACTGGAACATAATCTTCAAATATTTTAGATCTAAGTGCCTCTTCTTTAGCTGCTTTTTTAGCTCTTAAGTGTTTTTGGAGTTTTCTAGCTACTTTCATAGTAGCTTGTCTTACTTCACTTAATATTTCTGGTTCTGGAGCTATACTCTGTTTACCCGTAGAAAGATAAGGAACCTGAGTAGAAATCATATTTACAAATATTGTAAGAGGAACATTATCTAAATCCTTTAAACCATAACGCTTCCAATCAATACTTTTTAAAGCTTCTGTAATTGCACAACTACCTTGATCAAAAGATAAGGGAACTCTATTTGCAAATCTCATAATTTCAGATTTTTTTTGTTGATTTACAAGTCTTCCGGCATCTCCACCATAAGCAAGTCCTGCTTCAATTATGAAAGCTACTCCTCCTCTGTATGTAGCTGGTTTTCTTGTTGTGACTTCAATAAATTCTGGTTTAAGAATTTCTTTCATACCATTTTCAATTTGTTTATCTCCAATAGGAATAAGTCCAGAAGTTGGAGGAGCCATAAATGTCATTTTAGAAAAAGCATCGACAATTTCCTCAGCTTCTTCCCATTGCATATTTTTTGGACGTTTATTTAAATCAAATCCAGTTAACTCCTCAATTTCAGCTACTCTTTTACTAGACATTCTTGAAAGAGAACTGGTGAGAAGACTTCTAAATCTTTTTTTATCAGTATGTTGTGCCATGAAAAGCAAGTCATCAGCAGTGACACCTCGTGGATGAGGTAAAACTTCTGTAGGAAGCACTGGAACCACATCAGCAGCCCTGTTAAATATATATTTATGAGCAGTTGGATCTGTGAATGTTATTTTTGCATGAGGATTCCCAATCATAGTTCTTCTAATGTATTCAAAAGCTCCTTGTTCAGCTAAAGAATAAGACACATCTTTAAATTGAAGTTCTATACATACACCAGTATGTTCTGATTCATATTTTTTGCGTTTTAGACGCATCCCTTTATTTTTTTTAACATCCATCTTAAACTCAAGGTCAACTCCTTTAATTTGACCATCTTCCATCCAAGCAGATTTTACTCTTGCTGGTTCACCAGTAGTCATTTGTGAAAGTAATACACACCCACTACATCCTAAACCTTGTTGTCCTCTTGATTGAATATTTCTAAATTTAGAGCCTGCAAACATTGTACAATATACTCTCATTATATAATTTTCAGGTATTCCTGGACCATTATCAGAATGTCTAAGGACATAGTGATCTTTACCTAATCTTTGAAGAGTAATTTCAATTTCTGGAAGAATTCCTGCTTCTTCTGCTGCATCAAAACTATTAGTTATAAGTTCGTGGAAAACAATTGTCAAAGACCTTATTTTTCCAGTAAACCCTAACATTTGTTTATTTTTTCTAAAGAACTCTGAAGGTGTCAAATCTTGAAAGTTTTCAAAGAGTTCTGATGCTTGTTGTGACAAATTTAACCTCCTACTTATAAGTTTAAATTTAATTAGTATTATAAAAAAATTAATATAATAATATTAATATTTATTAAATAACTTTAAAAACATTATGCAAATGTACTATTTACATTCTTACATATATATGTCATGCTAATTATATAATGGTTTTGTATAGTTATATCAAATTTTTTTATAATTAATGTAATACTAATTAATTTACAATTCTTAGATATTTTTTATAAAATTTAATTTATTGAATCTTTATGAAAGTTATAAAATTTTATAAAATAATTTATAATAATAATAATTAATACAATAGTAATAAATTTTATTAAAGATAATTTTCATATAAAAATTCAATAAATCAATGAAAAAAACAAATTAGCTAAATAACTAAATAGCAAAATAATGAAAATAAAGATAAATAAATAAGATAAAAAAAATAAAGACATGAATATTTAATAAAAACCTAATATAATAATATAATATTATTTTTTAAAAAAAGATTTAGTTATTTAATCATCTAAATCATCTCTAAATTCTATTTTATCATTATGTTTTCCAATAATAGAATTAAATTCTTTCATCTTTCTATCATTTTGTTTAGTTTCTAGAAAACCATAAACAGATTTATGTCTTGATCCATTTAACATCATTTCAACAGCTTCTTTAGCTACCATTACATTTTCAAGTTCACCAATAATTGAAACTGTTTTACCATAAACTGCCATTGATACTTCAGCCATATTAATTATAATATCCCTTGTTCTTCCATCCTTACCTATTATTCTTCCTTTTTGCCTAGCTAATGCTTTTTTAGATTTACCTATATATAATGTTAATTTAATTATTTCTAAATAAACATCGTCTTCATTTAATTTAAGAGCTGTCTCTGGATTAAATCCTCTACCAATAGCTTTAACTATATGGTTTGTTTTCCAAACACCAAGAGGATCTTCCATATTTTCAGTAGGTGAAACAACAACTGTTCCTTCTTCCCCATCAATATCCAATAATGTTTTTGTTAATTTTTCAATTTTTTGTTTAGTTTCACCATTTTTTCCAATTAAAGCTCCTACTCTATCTTGAGGAATCTTAAGATATTCTGTTGTTGGCAAATTCTTCACCTCTAAAGTAATTATAAGTAAATAATCAATGATAATCAATTATATTATACTTATATTTATTTATATTATTAAATATTCCTATATAATATTATCTAATCTTATATAATCTCATTTAATTTATATAATATAATTAATTTAATTTTATTCAACTTATGAAATTGCACAACTAATTGTTATTAGAAAAATATTGTATATAAATCAAGTCCGAGAGCAGTTGCAAAGTAATATTTTTACACATATAAGTTGAATATAAAATAAAATGAAAAAAAAAAGAATTTATTATTGATTATTTATAGCATATTAATAGTCTCTAAATCAACATCAACTTCTAACTTTTCCTTAATTTCTTCTATAGATATTGATGCACCCATTTTTTTAAACTCATTGAAAATATTTTTTATATCTCTTATTAATAGTTCATTAGCTATTGGGTGATCTTTTACTACAGATTGAGAAACATCAATAATCACTGGCTTTTCATCTTTATTTAGAATATTAAAAGTCGAAAGATCTCCATGAATCAAATTTGCATCATTGATAAATTTTTTCATTTCAAAAAGTAGCTTATCTAAAAAATCATCAACATCAGCTGGTTTTTGATTTTTTACAGTTTGTGCAGGGTTTCCATCTTCATCACCAATAAATTCTAAAAGAAGTACATTATTTAAAGCAATAATAGGTTTTGGAACAGAAACTTTCACATCATATGCACGATTAAGATTCCTAAATTCCTTATTAACCCAATTATTAATTAATTGACGTTTATTATTAGATTTAATATTAAATCTAGGGTCTCCTTGAATATAATACTGCATTTTTTTAAAATCAGAAGTAGCTATCCTATATATTTTAACAGCCACATGAGTATCTTTGCCATCTTCATCTTTGATACCTTTTAAAACATTAGCTTCCTTTCCAGTACTAATGGCACCATTTAACACATCCATATATCCTTGATTAGCTAATTTATAAAGAGTTTCAAGAGTTTGTCTGTCGAATATTTCACTACCTACTCGTCTATCTTCTACACTCTTTTT
Source organism: Methanobrevibacter sp. (assembly GCA_009784145.1). Classification (GTDB taxonomy): domain Archaea; phylum Methanobacteriota; class Methanobacteria; order Methanobacteriales; family Methanobacteriaceae; genus Methanobinarius. The sequence continues at coordinate 12,070 of WRCI01000008.1, read as the reverse complement.
TCTCTTTTTAGAGATAATTTTTTGAAGGTTTTCATCTGCTTTAGCTATTTTAGGATCCATATAAACCTCAATATTAAAAATATGAATATTAAATAATATGGTGCTTGAAAATATAAAATAATAGTAATATAATTATTAAATAAATACTAATAATATAGCTATTAAAATTAAAGATGTTAAAAGTAAATTAAAAATAATATTTAACTGTTAATAAACTTAATAATATTAAAAATTGCTAAACTTAATAATATTAAACAACTAATAAACTTAATAATATTAAAAATTGCTAAACTTAATACTAATATTAAACAACTAATAAACTTAATACTAATGTTAAACAGCTAATAAACTTAATAACAATTTAATTGATTAAAACTTAAAATAAAGATTAAATATGAAAAAGTTACATTTTTAAGAAACCTTTTCTTTCTAACCAATTAGATTCTGTTCTAGTATATCTCCAGATAACATCTGCTTTTTCATCAGATTGGAAATCCCATGGTTTAACGAGAACAACATCTCCCTCTCTAATCCATATTCTTTTTTTCATTTTCCCTGGAATTCTTGTCATTCTGACTTTACCATCTGAACATCTAACTCTTAATTTTCCATGACCCATAATTTGCTCTACAAGTCCAGGTATTTCTCCCTTTCTTGGAGTTCTTACTCTTCTAAATTCTTGTGTTGGTTCTTCTCTTGCCAAAAACTCTCCTCCCGATTTGGATTCAAAATTCATATTCTATAAATCTTATAAAAATCTTATACTTATTACTATGTGAATTTTATGAAATTAATTATAATAATATAATATATTTTTTTTCATATATAAATAGTTTATAAAGTATTGCATAATTTCACTTTTTTTATTGAAATTACTTTACTTATTCTTTTTATATATTTAAACAATTCAAAATCATTATCCCAACTAGTTATGTATTTGATATTATTATTAAAGATTACAATATAACTAAAATTGTTAAATAAACATGTATTACTCTTATTTGATGTATAATCTAATGTTTCTTTATAATATAAAACATCTTCAAATACAATTATGTCTTTTGAAGTAGCTAGTTCATCATGAACATTTTTTAATTTAACATCATCTTGTTTTAGCTTTCTTAATGCCGTTAAAGTTCCATATATATCCATTTTACTAATTGCCTTTGGTTTGTCATTTATGTATCTCCATATTTCAACAGTTCTTTTATAGGCAAGGAATATAAAAATAGTAGAAAAATGAGTAAATACTTTTCTTGATGTGATGCTTTGATTTTATTAGTAATCACAACACTATTTAGAGAAGGTGAAAATTTTAGTTATATGTTTTTAGCTCTAAAATTATCTATAAATTAATTACTAAAAATGCAAAAGTATATTTTTATTGATTAACAAACAACATTATTAAATAATATAATATAAGAGTTTCGTTGAAATATATATTATGTAGCATTCTTTTAGTTTACTATAAATAAAGTGCAACTTTAAAGATTTTTTTTACATCATTATTTTTATACTACAATTATATTTTTATACTACATTTATTTCATGCTTGTTTAATTTTAGGTGATTTCTTACAAACGATAACTATATAATATTACAATGGTTAACAAGAGAACTATTGAGTAATAATTTGATTATAGAAATTTAATAGTTTTTAAAGATATTCTACTATTTTAACTCCTTTATCAGTTAATTTGTAAACTCTACCTCTTTTATCTTGTTCATTTAAACATTCTACAAGTTTTTTATCTTTTAAATGTTTTAATGACCTACTAATATGAGTTACCCTTATATCAGTAGCTTTAGCTATTTCAGAAGGTATTCTATATCCTTTTGTTAATTCTAACAATGTTTTCTTGCGATATTCTGAAGTTTTCACATATCCAAGAATACTGACCATATCTTTATCCATATTATATTAAATAAATATCTACTATTATATTTTTAAAAGCCATATATGAACTTCATAAGAACATTATATATACCACTTACAATAAATATATATACAGAAATCGAATATTCTTTTTATAAAATAATCTGAATGGACGAATTTTATAAAATATTTAATACTTTTTTTATAGAAAATTGAATGAGTGAAAATTATGAATTATAGAAAAATGTTAATATTAATGTTAATAGCTATCTTTTTAGTTATTAGTATAAATGCAGTTAGTGCTAAAGATATAACTATAGGCACTACTACTAGTGGCGGATTAAAAGAAGCTATTGCAAATACAAATATAAATGATAGAATCCTTCTTAATGATGGTGTTTACACTGGAGACAATAACAGAAATATAACTATTTCTAAGTCATTAACTGTCGAAGGAAAAGGAAACAATGTTATAATTGACGCACAAAGAAAATGCAGAATATTCATTATTCGAAATAATGTTACTTTAATTAACTTAAAAATAATAAATGGAGTTTCTCCATCATATGGGGATGGTGGAGGTATCTATGTTGAAAGTAAATATGGTATTTTAAATGTTAATAAGTGCACTTTTAAAAATAACTATGCTAGTATGCGTGGTGGAGCTATCTATAATGCTGGTCGATTAAATATTAACAACTCTTACTTCGAAGACAATTCAGCAAGTTTTTATAGTTCAGCTATTTATAATAATGTTACTTCTACGGTGTGGGATTCTGGAATGGTTACAGTTGGAATAGTTCGTGTAAATAATTCTTATTTTGTTAATGATAAAGTTAATAATACTGGTCAGTTTTCTATCTACAATTCAATATTTAAGGACAGTAATTTCATTAGGGGAACAAAATATATAACTAAACAAAATGTTATTACAAATCCATGTTTTACCTTGAATGTTAAAACTATCTTTTATAATAAAATAGCTACACTCAAAGTACAGTTTTATTCTCAACAAGATGGGCAGTCTTTTAAAAATATTGATGTTCTGTTCAACATTAATAATAATGGAAATGTATTTACTAAAACTGTTAAAACTGATAATAATGGAAATGCAATATTGAAATATCATGTTAAAAAACATGGCAAAATAAATATTAAAATTAGTTCTTTTAATTATTTTTCTGAATCATATACATACAATGTAGAATTAGGCTCTTATAAATTTGTTAAAATTGTTAAGAAGAACGGAAAATATTATAAAAGATATGGGAATTTCTTTGAAGGACTTCATAAAGCAGAATATAAAGATGTGTTAGCTAAGAAAGGAACTATAGTAAAAAAGATAAGAACTAAATCATTATTTTCAGATAATAGGAAGGGGAAAGTTTACAAAATTCCTAGACAAAAAGTATTGGTTGTTGGGAAAAATAGTAAAGTTAACTGGACAATAAAAAAAATGAAAAAAGAGTTATTATATATTTATAAAGATTTTACAATGCCTAAAATATTGTATAAAACATATTATAGGGGCGGTCGTGAAATAATATCTTATGGATTATTTGCAGGTCCTCTAGGTTCTGGTTGTTATATATATGACCATGGTGGAGAATTTGTTAAGACAAATAAAAAGTTGACCCAGAATGGGGATTGGTTTAAATTTAAAAAGAAACCTAGAAAATTTAGAGTATATTTTAGTGCATATGCATTTAGTTAGATGTTGGAAATTTAGAGTATAATTTTAATATTAAATATAGGGGGTTTATAAAATGAAAAAAAATGATAGAAGTAATATTAATCCGTTTACTGGAAAAAAGCATTTTAATATTGTAAATGATGATAAGTTTTTAGATGAATGTTATGCTGAATATAATAGCATGATTAATCAAAGTCAATTATTAGATGGTTCACCTGATGGTAAGTTAGTGGCTGATGTTTCTTTAAAGTTAATTGATGCAGTTGAAAGGCATTTATTAGAAATTGGAAGAAGTGATTACACTGAAAATTACTATGATTGGGAATTTCATTTAGTTGCAAATGATGCAAAAAATGCCACATGTATGCCTGGTGGTAAAATAATGGTTTATTCAGGAATTTTACCAGTTACTGCTGATGAAGAATCATTAGCATTTCTTTTAGGGCATGAAATGGCTCATGCATTATTAGACCATGGGAGAACTAAAGTAAGTACAAATAATGCTAAAAATGTGGCGACCACAGCAGCAAGGTTGGGCAGTATTGGTCTTAGTTTGCTAGGTCATGGTGAGGTAGCTGATGTTGTAAGAGGTGCTACAACTGTAGCTGATTATGGTTCTGAATATTTTTTAATAAAACCCTGGGGCAGAGGTCATGAAATTGAAGCAGATAAATTAGGAATGATGATAATTCATTGGGCAGACTATGATATTAATAAAGTACCTGCATTCTGGCAAAGAATGAGTGAACATAGTTCAAATAACTTTGATTTTTTTGAAACTCATCCATCAGATAATAAACGAATTGATGCAATGAAGAAATTAGTTTTGGAAATACCTAATCAAAAAGATTATCAATATACTCCTGTTTTGTCCGAAAAATCAAAACAAAAAGCTCTAAAAGATGAAAATAAAGAAAAAAATAAGAGTAATTTACTTGAAAGCTTTAATGATTTTAATATTTTTAACCAAAATAAATCTGAAGGAGCAGAAGCGATAACCAACAAAAATGTTGTTGAAAGTGTTCTTGAAGTTAAAGAGGATAATTTTTGCTCAAACTGTGGTAATCCACTATCTACTGGCAGTAGTTTTTGTTCAAAGTGTGGAAATAAGTAAGTAATACAAATGTTGGAATTGAAGAAGACTCTAAAGAAAAACAAATTGGAAAAGCCGAATCTCTTAAAGAACGAGAAATTGAAAGACTAATAAATCCTCCAACAAAAAAGAATTTTTTGGGACAGACTGTCATTGATTTGCCAAACCATGAATTCAATGTTAATTGGAGAGGAGAAACAATTATTGAGCCAAAACCTGGGATATTATCTGATGAAGAAATAGTGAAATATGCTCCTAACTCTAAGGCAGCTAAAAAAATAAGAAAAGACGGTTTATTTAGTGGATTATTTTAAAATATATTGCATATATATTATTTTCTAGAGTAAGAAATTAATCAAAAAGATTACTTTAAGGTGATAATTATGGGATTATTTGGCAATGAACCAAAAACTCCTGAAAAGGAATTAGTAGATAAATTAGTAGGGTCTGGATTTGTATGGAACATTGCTGTATCTAACTTAGATATAGAAACTAATGATAAAGATAAACTTCAAAAAACTGTGAAAAAGGCTTGGAAAAATGGTGCTTCATGTGAAAAAATTCAACGAGTCTATGATAGAAAATTATCTAAAATTAAAAAACGTTATAAAGATAGAGAAGGTGCAGAAGAATTAGCAGATAGATTAGTTGGAATTCACAATTTTCTTCTTGGAGGTTCTAACTTATATAATTTAGCTAGTAGATGTCGTGTAGATTATAATTGGGCTTGTTTTTATCAGGGTACAGTTCAAAACAGTCAAGGATTAAATAAAAATGAATATATAAGTTTTCATGATGTTAGAAATAAAATTAAGAAAGTTTTAAAGAATAAAGGTACTTGTGAGGAAATACAATATGCTTATGATGAAATTGTATATCCTTATAAAATAAAATCTAAAAAACTAGTATACAAATTATTGGGAAAAGACCCTGAAAATACAATAGGTGGAAAATTAGCTACTTTAGGGTTAGAAAAAAGATATGCTAATGAAGTGAGATCTAAAGTTTTGAAAACTTGGAAAAAAAATGAAAATGATTATAATTTGGAATCTTTAGCTTTAAAAACTTGGGCAGCACATGATAATTATACTGACATGCTACAAAAAAGTTATGATGAAGCCGTAGAAGAGATAAAAATCAAACAATTTGTACATGAATTAGTTGGAGAAGAAAATAGAGAAATTGATGGAAAATTAACTGAATTAAATTTAACACATGACCAAAAAAATGAAATAAAAGAATCAATTATTAATTTTTGGAAAAGTGGTGGAAGTAAAGAAAAGATAGAAGAAATCTACAATATAAATAAAGAACGCTTATCAAAAGGAGCATCCTCAATAAGTAAAGATTTATATGACTTCATGAAAAAGGGTATAACTCTTTATGCTGAAAAAACAGAACAGAAAGTTGTTCCAACTACTCAAACAGTCCAACATGAAGTAGTTAAAGATGAATATGGGAATTTAACTCGTATGGGAGCTACAATGGCTATAGGTTTAGCAGGCATGGCTTTAACGAGTGGAAAAAAGACCGAAACAGTTGAAAAAGAAATAAGTACGACCAAAGTTGTGAATAAAAAAGTCAAAGAAAAAGCTCTCGAAATAATACCTTCAGGAGAATCATTAAGAATATCCAAGAACGAACAAGTATTTTATGTTGAAAGAATAGAAATTAAAGAATATAATGAAAACTTTAAAGATATTATTCTTAATAATGGAAATGTTATTCCATTGGATATAGGTCAAGATTTTAATTCTAATGGTTTGAAAGAATACATAAAAAACGGCCCTCCTTCTGATGAAGACATGATTTACTTTGGCAAGATATTTTACTCAGTGGTTTGAATAAGGATAAGAAAACTATTTATGTTTGTGATAAGGCTTTAAAAATTGACTTTAACAATGCAGATTTTATAGGGTAGCAATCTTTTAGTTTACCTATAAGTAAAGTGCAACTTATTTGTATCTTTCTTTTTTGAAATATTATATGAAACAAGAGTTAACATTATATCACAACTATATTGTTAAATTGATTTTTAGATTATTTTATATTTCTTTAAAAATAATAAAAAATATTAGTAATTCTACGGACAATAATAAAATCAATTAATCTCTTCAAGGAGAGTTTTTATTCCTTTTTCTACTATTTTTATGTTCCTTATCCATTTATTTATAAACTTTCTTAATTTATTATATTGATTGATTATATCTTCATTATCTATTCCAGATAGTTCATTGTTTTTATATGCTAAAAAGTCCAAGTTATCTAAAGCTTTGTCTATTTGGAAATTAAGATATAGTAATAATTGTATTAAATTATAAACATCAGTTTCATCTTCTTCATTTTTATCATAGTTTTCTTCATATAAAAAATAATCAAATAAAGAAATTAAATTTAAATGAAAATCAAGTTTTTTTAAAACCACAACTTTAAAATCATTATATTCCAAATCCCAATTTTCTAGATATTCTCCATATTCTGTGATTAATTCATTTATATTAGAATCATTTTTAAGAAAAACACTAAAATCTTTATCATCTTCATACAAATCAGTTAAATATCGTGCAAAATCCTTAGCATCATATTCTAAATTGTTGAAAAAACAAATTAATGTGAAAATAAAATTATTAGCTATTGTGAACTTTAATCTTTCTTTAAGTTCTAAAATTACATTATTAAGTTCACTAGCATTATTAATCCCAGTATTTTTATCATTTGAATTGCTAATTAATTGTTTAATAATTTTATAATTTTCATGGCAAACAGCCATATTATAATCATATTGATTAAATAATTTATTGTTTTCTAAAAACTCATATTTATTTTCAAATTCAGTTAGTTCAATAGAGCTAGAAATTATATCTTCTCTTATTGCATCAAATGAATTTTGATCTAATTCTAGCACCCCACCATTATTAAAATCATCATCAAAATTCAAATGTTCATCCATATGTTTTGATAACTCTTCATCGGAAATATCCTCAGGAAGATTATGGGCAGATTTATACATATTTAAAGCTAAATCAGCAAAAGTTTTTGGTTGGGAATCTGAATTTTTATTATTTGAAATGTTAGACTTTTTGTTTACATCATTGCCATAGTTATTATTATCAAATTCTCCAGCAATCTGTCCAACAACAGTAGCTATGTCTATTCTAAATTTATATTCAAATTCTTCTACACTATCATAAGTTTCATGAAAAACTTTATCTTTTAAGTATTTTTTAAGTTTATCTGCTTTTTTAATTTCTTTTACATTTATTTTGTCAAATAAACTTGCTTCTCTAAAAGAAAAATAAAATAAGGAATATAAACTACCTCCCATAACATCCAATATTTTATAAGCATTACACAAATCATTTTTCAAGTTTATATCAATGAAATTAGTATTTTCTATAGAATTCCAAACTAAACCAACAAAAATATCTTCTTCATGATTATAATCCATAGGAAAATTATCTACTGAATGAGGAATATCACTTGATTTAAGATATTTATTCTGCTCATCTAATAATGAAAAAATATAGTTATTTCCATATAACAATAATTCTACTTCGTTAGGATTTTTAAAGCCATTTCTTGAATTATTAAAATCATCCATGATTTTTAAAAGAGATTTTGCTTCCCTCTCATTATCAGGTAATGCAGAAACAAAAATTTTAATTTTCAGTGGTTTTTCCATTTTAAACAACTCTAATTTAAAAATTGAACATAATAAATAGATGAAATATAAATAAACTAAATAAATAGATAAAGTAAAGTAAATAAATAGATAAAGTAAAATAAAAAAATATTATAAAATAAAAAAGAAAAATAAAAATGGAAATTAATTAAATTAATTAATAACCATCAATGGGTCTCCAGCATTGACAGCGTCACCTTCAGCAGCGAATATTTCCTTGACAACACCATCTTCTTCTGCATGGATATCATTTTCCATTTTCATAGCTTCAATAACAGCTACAATGTCACCTTTATTAACCTTATCTCCAATATTTACTTTTATATTTACAACCATTCCTTGCATTGTAGAATTAACAGCTCCTTCAACTTGGGTTGGAACATCTTTAGTAATATCTACAGGACTAATTTCCATAACTCCAGTTGGAACTATTCTAACATCAAAAACATCACCATCAACTTCAACACTATAATCTGTTGGAATGGCAACTTCTGGTTGTTCAATTTCCATCTTAGGAGGTTCTAAAGTTTCTTCTTCTGCATCTCCTTTTAGGAATTTTTTAGCAACTTGTGGGTAAATAGCTAATGTGAGAACATCTTCATCTTTTTCAATTAAACCTTCGCTTCGACCTTCTTTTTCATATTTTTCATATGCTGGCTCAAGATCATCTGCTGGGCGATGAGTAATTGGTTTTTCATCTCCAATAATTTTCTTTGAAACTTCTGGATTAACTGGGGCTGGAGGTTTACCATAATTACCTCTCATATATTCTTTAACTTCATTAGATACAAGCTTATATCTTTTTCCTCCAAGAACATTCATAACTGCCTGAATACCGACAATTTGACTAGTTGGAGTAACTAAAGGAGGATATCCTAAATCTTTTCTTACTCTTGGCATTTCTTCAAGAACATCTTGATATCTATCAAGAGCATTTTGTTCTTTTAGCTGTGAAACTAAGTTAGAAAGCATTCCTCCAGGAAGTTGATAAATTAATACATCAGTATCAATTGTTTCAGCTATTGGATCAAGAAGTGAAGCATATTTTTCTTTTATACCTTCAAAATATTTTTTAATATTATTCAATCGTGCTAAATCCAGTTTTGTATCAAATTCTGTGCCTTGAAGTGCTGCAACAATACTTTCAGTTGGAGGTTGAGAAGATCCCCAAGATAATGGTGAAATAGCTGTGTCTATAATATCAACACCTGCTTCACAAGCTACATAATAACTAATTGGAGTCATTCCACTAGTACAATGACAATGAAGATTTACAAGTAAATCAGTTTCTTCTTTCAACTTTGTAACTAATTCATAAACATCTTTTGGAGATATAAGTCCTGCCATATCCTTTATAGCTATAGTATCACAATCAAGAGCTTCTAAATCTTTTGCAAGAGCTACGTAATCATCCATTGTATGTACTGGACTAGTAGTATAACTTATAGTTCCTTGAACATGAGCACCTTGCTTTTTAGCTGTTTTAATAGTAGTTTCCATATTTCTTACATCGTTAAGAGCATCAAAAACACGGAACACATCCACACCATTTGAATAGGCCTTTTCTACAAATTTTTCTACAATATCATCAGGATAATGTTTATAACCTACTAAATTTTGTCCCCTAATTAACATTTGAATAGGAGTTTTGGTAATCTTTTCTTTTAGAGACCTAAGACGTTCCCATGGGTCTTCATTCAAAAAACGGATACAAGTGTCAAAAGTAGCTCCACCCCATGCTTCAAGTGAGAAATAACCAACTTTATCAAGTTCTTCTGCAATTGGAACCATATCCCTAGTTCTCATTCTAGTAGCTAAAAGGGACTGGTGAGCATCTCGAAGAGCTGTTTCTACTATTTTTACATTTTTCATATTATTTACTTCCTTTTCAATCAGAATTTTATTAAAATGAAATTACAAATAGGACATTTTAATAGATAAACATGAAAACCAAAAAAAATTTTCAAGAAATCATATTTTTACTACATCCTTCATTATACTATGGTTTATTTGTTGATAGTATTAATAATAGTTATCTATTTTTTACAGATTTTAGTACTTAAGTTATTTTATATTTTTTATATTTTTCATTTTTATAAAAAAATATATAAAAATTATATAAAAATTATATAAAAATTGTATAAACTTTTATAAAAATATATAAAAAATATATAAATATATATTAATATTATGTAAAAATATATTAAAATATATAAAAATATATTGAAATTATAAAAATGAAATAAAACAAAACAAAGCGAAAAGGAAAATGGAAAAATAAAATAATAGAAAATAAAAAACTAAAAACAAAGCAAAATGAAAAACTAAAATAATACAAAATAAAACAAAGCTAAAAACAAAGCTAAAAACAAAGCTAAATAAAACAAAACAATTACATTATTTTTCTAAATAAAAAACAAAAATTATCTTTCTAGTTTTCCTTCAATAAAATCATTGACCCTTACATAAGCTTCGTCATCAGTAAATTGTTTTGGAGGGTGTTTCATTGTGTAAGAAGAGATTGAAGTGAGTTTTCCACTAATTTTTCTTTCAATAGCTAATTTACAACATCTAATAGCATCAATTACACATCCTGCAGAATTTGGAGAATCTTCAACACTGAGTCGAAGTTCTATATTCATTGGAACATCTCCAAAGGTTTTTCCTTCCATTCTAAGGAAACATAATTTATTATCCTTCTGCCAAGGTACATAATCACTTGGACCAATGTGAATATCCTGAGAATCCATTCTTTCTGCTAAAACAGCTTGAACAGCTTCAGTTTTCGATTCTTTTTTTGAATCAAGACGTTCTCTACTAAGCATATTAACAAAATCGGTATTTCCCCCAGTATTGAGCTGATAAGTATGATCTAACTTTACTCCACGTTCTTTAAATAGATTAGCTAATGTTCTGTGTGTTACAGTAGCTCCAATTTGGGCTTTTATGTCATCTCCAACAATAGGTATTCCTTTTTCTCTAAATTTAGCTTCCCATTCATCATCACTTACAATGAAAACAGGCATACAATTTACAAAGGCAATTCCTGCATCTAATGCACATTGAGCATAAAACCTAGCAGCCTTTTCAGAACCTACTGGAAGATAATTTATAAGTATTTCAGCACCAGAATCTTTTAATGATTTAACAATATCTACACTTTCAAAATCAGCTACTAAAAAAGTATAATCTTCTTCAAAATTTTTCATATGGTCAGCTACACCATCTAAAACATTTCCCATTTCTACTTTTACATTAGTTTTTGGAATATCTTTTTGAAATACAGTAGTACAATTTGGTTTAGCAAAAATAGCTTCATCAATAGTCTTTCCAACTTTCCTTTTATCTACATCATAGGCAGCTACTATTTCGATATCAGAAGGTAAATAACCCCCAATATCCCAGTGCATTAATCCAATTGCATCTTTTTCAGATTTATCTTTATAGTAATGAATTCCTTGAATAAGAGAACTTGCACAATTTCCCATTCCTACTATAGCTATTTTTATTTTGTTCAGCTTAAACACCTTATAAAGTTTAATTGGTAATTTAGTTTTTAGTATAATTTAATTATTAATAAATTTATTATTCATTAAGTAATTAGTTGAATATTATAATTTTTAATATAAATTAATTTTTAATATAAATTAATTTTTAATATAATATTTAGTATAACTTTTAATATAATATTTAGTATAATTTTTAATATAATTTTTATATTATAAT
>WRCI01000007.1 GCA_009784145.1 Methanobrevibacter sp. | reverse complement strand
CATATTTTTGCTCCGGTGGTGTAGTCCGGCCAATCATTTCGGCCTTTCGAGCCGAAGACTCGGGTTCGAATCCCGGCCGGAGCATTTTTAATATTGTTATTATCATATAATATTTTAAAGATTTATATGGGACATACCGCCCCTAATCTAAAGCGGGGGTGCCCGAGCGGCCAAAGGGGACAGGCTTAGGACCTGTTGACGCAGGTCTACCAGGGTTCAAATCCCTGCTCCCGCATTAATCTTTACAATATCTACACTAATCTTTATAACATCCACCAACTTTCTATTTATTTGTAATCAATGCCGGGGTGGGGTAGGCGGTTATCCTACGGGACTGTGGATCCTGCGACTCGGGTTCGAATCTCGGCCCCGGCCCCATTTTTATATTAACTATTTTTTAATCTTTGAATTATAGTTTTTTTAATCTTTGAATTATGGTTTTTTTAACTTTAAAATTATAATCTTTTTTAATTTTTAAATTATATTTTTTCTTAATTTTTAATTTATTTTCCTTTTTTAATAATAATTTTATATACTAGTTTAAACAAAAAAAGTAGTGTTATATAAAAATAATTGTAGTATATAGCTATTATCTAGATATTTCTAATATTGTTTATTTTCTTTAAATATTAGATTTAATATTAGCTTATTTTAGAATTTAATTATATAAAACAACTATTGTTTTAATTTTCAATTTTGTATTGTTTTAATTAAATTTAAAATAATAAATAATGAAGTTATCTTTATTTACAATATTTTAGGAGGCTTATTATGAATGTAAAAATCATTGCTTTAATTGTAGTCATTGTATTAGCTATTGCTGGAGCTTCAGCTTTTTTTATACTTCAAAATCCATCTGACAATAATAACACTAATTCAAATCAAACTAATGGAACTAATAATACACAAATAACTATTAATAACAATACTAATAATAAAAACACTTCTTCTGTTTCTGCAGTTTTATCAGGTCCTGATAGTGCATCAGAAGGAAGTTCGGTCACATTGACATGGAAAGTGAAAAATACTGGAGAAGTTGAAATAACTAATGTTAGTGCTGGAGATCAAAACGAAGATTTTGATTTTGGAACTATCAAACCTGGTGAAACCAAAACACATACTTACACCCTATATATTCCTACTTCTGAAGGAGTTAAAATCGATTTCGGTGAAAATGCAACAGTTTCAAATCCATTTTATGTAGGAGGATTTGGACTTAGCTATAGTGTAAATGGTCATGTAACTACTACCAATTCCAATTCTATAAAAATTCCATTGAATTAATTAATATTTAATATTAATTATTTCTATATTTTTTAATTTTTTTCTATTTTTAAAGCTTTTTTACTTTTTATTCTTTTTCTATTTATATTCATTTTTGATATGCAATTATATTGTAAATAAAATATTGTATAACACCAAATTTTTACACTATAATACTTTCCAAACGCTAGGACAAAGTATAAAGTATATCTACTATATAAATAAATTTATAAAATTAAGTGTGTTAGGTAGTATGGTTAAAAAAGGTTCTGCAGAAGAAAGAAATTTGGTTAATCAATTATGGGGTAAGAAGTTCGCAGCTATGAGAGCTCCAGCTTCAGGAGGAGCTACAAAGCGTCCCCTTCCTGATGTTTTAGCAGGGAATGGTAAAATTTACTTAGGTATTGAAGTTAAAACCACAACAAAAGAGAAAATATACATAGATTCTCCACAAATAGATGGACTATGTGAATTTTGTGAAATGTTTGGAGCTGAACCTTACATTGGAATTAAATTTAAATACACTAAATGGCTTTTTTTATCTCCAGAAAAAGTTGAAAGAACTAGAAGTAATAATTATAGAATTGAAAAAGATAAAGCTCTTAAAAATGGTTTAGAACTAGATGAAATTATTGGAAAAGATAAACAAGTTAAATTCTAATCCAACACCAATTTTTTATTTATTGATTCGTGAATATTAGTTTATAATAGTTAAATTATTATTTTTCAAATCAAAAACCCAAAACTCACAATCCAAATTAAAAATTAGCAAATCAAATTAAAAAATTTAAATATACAAAACTTTAAATACTATGTTAAACAAAATTTTTGATGTTGCCAAGGTAGCTGAGGGGCGCAGCGGTGGACTGCAGATCCATTGACGGGAGTTCAAATCTCTCCCTTGGCTTTAGAAATAATATTAAATTAATATTATTTCTGTTTTTTAATATTTGGTTGGGGTTATAGTGTAACCTGGCATCATCTGGGACTCCAGTTGTCTTTGAAGAAAATAAACGCGTAACTGACAGTATGGTGATCAACATCATATAGTGTGATGATCGATTGGAGTACTGAGACATGAGAAATCCCAGGATCGGGGTTCAAATCCCTGTGACCCCATTTTTTATTTATTTTAAAAGCATATCATCGATAATATTTGATATAATGGTTTAATTTCTTTTTTTATTTATTTTTGAGTTATTTAATTATACTTATCTGTTTTTTACTTTAATAAGTTTTTAGAACTTACAACAATCACAAACTCATAAATATATTAAAATAATAAACAATACAAAACTTACTAAAAATTTATTAATTCTTTTATAGTTTATACAAAAATATAAATATCATCAAACACATATCATCAATCATCTAATGAAAGGTGTTAAAATGCAAAGTAAAAATAGAACTACAATAAGTTTAGAACCTAAAATAATGGAAACAATTAAACAAATAGCTATTAATAAAGGAACTACGCAAACAAAAATAATCAATGACTATTTAAAACAATGCATAGAGAAAGAGCCAGCAAAAAACAAAGTTAAAATAAATGTTATAACAGAGGGCGATCCTAATATAGATATCAGTGATTTCATAGGAAGTATAAAAACAGAAAAACCATTTAATGCTGTAGAACTTCAAAGCCAAGTAAGAAGAGGAGAATAGTTATAATGATATTCTTAGATGCTAATTATTTACTTAGTTTATATATTGAAACAGAAACAGAGCATAATATAGCTTTGGATATATGGGATAAAATAAAACATAAGGAATTAGTAATATCTAATTCTGTAATACTTGAAATAATAACCATTGCAAACATTAAAATAAAGTTAGAAAAAGAAATGCTTGAAGGGATTTATAATAATTTGAATAGTGGTAGATTTAAAATCGTTGAAGATGTATCTTTCCAAAATAATAGCATGAAAAAATTATTAAATTATTTACCTCAAAGAATACCATTATTTGACTGTTTGTATATGGAGCTTATGGAGCAGTTAGGAATAACTAAAATAGCTACTTTTGATAAACATTTTAATAATAAAGGAATTGAAATAATAGGACAATAAATATAATAGTGTATGGTGGTATATGTGGGAAACAAAGAACTAATAAAGGAAAATAAATCTTTAAATGAGTTAATAGGAATTATTGAAGTTGATGAACTATTTAATGCTAAACAAGAAATTAGAAACAAGGACAATAAAAATGACTAATAAAATAAATCTTTTAGCTGAAGAGGGTTTAATTAGTTTCAAAAAAGGATTAAAAAATAGTAAAATACCAGTTTTAAATTATGATAAAATAGAAATAGCTATTTAATAAAAAAAATTTAATGGAAGAGTTTAAATGGAAAAAATTAAGGACATTATTTTTATTGAAGGTTTTGGAGCTGATTCCAACTGTTATTTGATTGATAACATTCTTATAGATACTGGAACTGGAATGAATAAGGATTATTTACCTTTAAAAATTAAAGAATCTGGTTTAAATATTGATGATATAGAAATGATTGTTAATACACACTGCCACTATGATCATGTAGGAGGAAATTATCTTTTTCCTAATTCCAAAGTAGCTATTCATGAAAAAGATGCTATAATTCTTGAAGATGAAGGGAATCCTTTAACTGCGAGCTTTCTTTTTGGAAAATCTGTTAAAAGACATGATGTAGATGAAAAACTTAAAGAAGGAGATAAAATAGCTAATTTTGAAGTTATTCATACTCCTGGACACAGTCCTGGAGGAATTTCCTTATGGGATGGTGAAATCTTAATTTCTGGAGATACTGTTTTTGCTAATGGTGGCTTTGGAAGACTAGATATTGGTGGGAGTGTTGAAGAAATGAAAAAATCTATGGAAAAACTCGCCAAGCTGGATGTAGAATATTTACTTCCTGGACACGGTCCTTGGGTTAATAATGGAAAAAAACATATCGAACTAGCTAAACAAATGTTTTCTGGATATTGATTTCATTATTAATTATATCATTAATTAGATAATATCAAAATAATTATAATGAATAATTATAATATAAAAATAATTAAAAATAATAAAAAAATAAAATTAATTACAATATCAAAATTAGAAAAAATAATAAAATAAAAATAATTTAACCCATAAACATTTTAGCTACTTTTTTAAAGGAATCTCTTTTTACAAGAATCGAAATCTTACTTCCTTTGTTTAAAACAGTTTCTGGTTTTGGTATTGTTAGATTACCTTCAGGGTAGGTAGCTATTATTATATAATCATCGGTTGGAGAAATTTCAGATACTTTTTTTCCAGCAACCTTTTTACTTTCTATAACCATGTCAATAATTTCAGCATCTCCTTTTCCAAAAGCAGTTAAATCAGCTACATTAGGATGAGTTATAATTTTTTGAAGGAAACCTGCTGCAGTTGTTTCAGGGTTTATTACATTGTCAATCCCTACTTTTATAAAAGCTTCTTCATGATCTGGATTACTAACACGAGATATTATTTTAGGTACCCCATAACTTTTAACTAATACACATGAAAGCAAGTTCACTTCATCATTACCTGTAGATGCTATGAAAAAATCAGCTTCTTCTATATTAGCTTCTTCTAATATTTTTGTATCAGTTCCATTACCACAAATTACAATTGCATCTAGTTCTGTAGCTTCTAAATTACATAAATTTTCACTGTTTTCAATTAAAGTAATATCAAAACCATCATTTATTAAAAATTCTGCAAGACATAGTCCTACACTTCCTCCTCCCATTATAACAGCATACATTCAAACACCTATATTTTAATTAGTCTTTAAGAATTTAAGTTATTAAAAAACTATTAATATCAATACTTCTATTGAATTCTCACTAATAAATACTTTTCCTGTAAATATTAATTATTATATTTAGGAACTATAGCTTTAGATAATTCAAATATTAATTATTATATTTAGGAACTATAGCTTTAGATAATTCAATTATTAATTATTATATTTAGGAACTATAGCTTTGGATAATTCAATTATAGATTTTAAAAGAACAAGTACTGGAATAATTTCTAAACGACCTATCCACATATTGAATATTACTACTAATTTAGCTATATCAGGTAGTGAATTATTCATTATCCCAGTAGAAAGCCCTACATTTCCTTGTGCAGATACTATATCAAATAAAGAGTTCATTCCATCAAAACCATAAAATACCAATACTAACCAACTTATTACAATGAAAATTAGATAAATTACAATGTAAGAACTAGCTTCTCTAATTTGTGATTCTTTCAGCTCTTTATTAGTTAGCTTCATATTTACTATTCTTCCTCTTGGAGAAATTATATTAACTATATTTTTATAAACTCCTCTTAAAACAGCTATAACTCTGATTATTTTAACTGCCCCAGCAGTAGAACCTGCAGCTCCGCCTGTAAACATTAATCCCAAGATTATAATCTTCATGAATGTTGTCCACTCAGCTATATTTGTTGCACTATTGATACTAGCTCCAGTTGTACTTACAGCTGAAACTACATGGAAAATTACATCTATAGGTAGTGATTTTGTAACTAGAATGAGTATAATACTTGTAAGAATTATTAATCCAAACATAGCTATAAACTGAATGTCTTTAAAAATAAGTTTTCCCTTTGTTTTAATTGTTTTATAATGAGATAGAAAACTAATAGCTCCTAAAATCATTAAAACAATTGAAATAGTATAAAAAATATCATTTTGATAAAATCCCATATTAGCATTTTTAATTGACATTCCTCCAGTAGCTATTGAAGTGAATGCATTATTTACAGCATCAAAAATAGGCATTCCAGCTACTGTAAAAAATATTATTCCTATAACAGTGTAGACTAAGTATATTTGGAGGATTTTTTTTAATGTATTAGATATGCTGGGTTTTATTCTATCTTCTCTTGCTTCAGATTTATAAAGACTAGAAGCGATTGTTCCAGGATGGATTAAAATTCCAATCATTATAACTACTATTCCTAAACCACCTATCCACTGTTCTAAACTTCTAAAAAATAGTATGGATTTAGGTAAGATCTCTACATTTTCAAAGATTGTAAATCCAGTTCCTGTCCAAGCAGACATATTTTCAAAAAAAGCATTGATAAAAGATATATCAAGACAAATATACATTACTAGCCCACCAATAAAAGAAGCCCAAAGCCAAGCTAAGGATGAAACTATCATTCCATGTTTTAATCGAGCTCTTGAATTTTTTGATTTTATTCTTGTAAACAATGTTCCTAAAACCAAGGATATAGTGGATGGAATTATAAATCCTAAATAATCAACACGTTCATTGAAGATTAAAGCAACTATGAGAGGCAATAAAATAACTACTCCTACTCCCTGCATTATCTTACCAAGATAGTTAGCTACTATATAAATGTCTTTTTTAGTTATATATCTCATCTAATATTTCTATGAGTTTATAAGTATAAATACCTTATTATTCTAAATAGAATTATTGAAATTAGTGCAATTAATTAAATTATTAGTAAAATTAGTAAAATTGGTGAAAATAAGAAATATATAAAGAGTAAATCTCATAATAGAAATTATAATCCCATATATATTATAAAATTTTTATATAGATTATAATAATTATGTATATAATTTAAAATAATAATCTAAAATAAAAAGAATAATCCAATGCAAGTTGATATAAATATATAATTTATAAAAAAATAATTTAAAAATAATTTAAAAATAAAATCTAATAAAAACTATTATAAAAAAATAATTTAAAAATAAAAAAAACAATTAATAAATATTAATTAAATAATTAGCCTCTAGCTCTTAACCATTAGCTAAATATTAATCATATTTACTAATAAAATTGTATAGATAAAAATCAAGAATAATAAATTAATATTATTCTACAATTTCACCAAAAGCAAATTTTCGGCGAGTTGCATTGACTTTTACTTTTACTTCTTGACCAACTTCGGCTCCAGGAATGAATATAACAAATCCATCCACTCTAGCAATACCATCGCCAGTTTTACCTTGGTCTTCGATTTTAACATCATACTCTGTGCCAACTTCGACAGGGCAAGAGAATTCTTCTCGTCTATTATAACTATCTTCAAACATTTAATAACACCTAGTTCTTGGATAAAGGTTTCCCTTAATCCTTAACTTCAATGCAAAAGTAGTAAAAACATAAAAATTTATCATTGAACCAATTGAATTTAAATTAGCTAAAATGATTATTAAAAAAGGATGAAATTAATAATTCAATAAATAATAATTTAATAAATTAATAATATAGTAAAATTAATCTTCAATATATTTTTAATGTATCTATTCTTTTAAAGTAAATTTAATTAATTTAGAAATAACCTATCATATGTATTCATCTATTTTATGCATTACTATAAACAATGTTTTTTAATCTATATAAACTTATTGATTTTTTCAAATTACTTTTGATATTATTTTTATAAAAATTATTTTGATATTATTTTTATAAAATTGTTTCTATATATTTAATAAAGTAGTTAATATGATTTCCAAAGATGAATATAAAATAAATATTAATCATTTTTAATCTATAAGCCCTTTTTAGTGCTTTGTTTCGCTTTTTGAATATTTAATTTCAGAAAATATTATGATAAAATAATAAAAAATACTAATAATAAACTAAAAAATATGATAAAAAAAAATAATAAAAAATATTATGATAAAATAATAAAAAACATTATGACAATACAATGACTTTTTATAATACTGATTTTAGATTTTTATATGATTAAGCATATACATAATATAATTAAAAAAATTAAAAATATATAATTAAAAAAATTAAAAAATATACAAACAGTCAAATTAAAATACTTATTAAAATAAAATGTAAATTAGGATTAATTAACTGTGATATTCTATGAAACATAAAACACTAATATTTTTTGTAATTGGTTTAGCTATAATGGGAGTTATGCTCTATTTTATAGGAATAAATGAAGTTATTGGCGCATTTAAGTTAGCCAATATTTGGTTTGTTTTATTAGCTATAGCTATGCAGATACTTACTTATTATTTATTTGCTGTTCGATGGAATATTGTTAATAAAACAGCTGATATCAATGTTGGCATCAAAGAATTACTTGCTATGACTTTAGTTGGCATGGCTATTAATAATACAACTCCAAGTGGTCGTGTAGGAGGAGAACCAGTTAAAGCTTATATTTTATCCAAAAAAACTGATAATCTTTATGAAGAAACGTTTGCCACAGTTATAGCTGATAGGGCATTGGATACATTTCCATTTATTCTCCTTGCAGTTATGTCAATAATAGCTATGATTTTATACTTTTCATTAAGCACTATTGTTCTACTAATTCTCATTATTTCAGTTATAGTGATGACAATTGCTTTTACTATTGTAATATATATGTCAATAAATGAGAAAGCTGGAGAAAAGATTAAAAAATGGATTGTAAAGTTAATATGGTTTTTTTACAAAAAAGTTTCTTTGGAAAAATTAGAAGAAAGAGTTATTAAAGCTATTTCTGGCTTCCAAAAAACAATGAACTCAATGTTACATGATAAAAAAATACTTTACTATGCCCTTCCACTTTCATTTATAATTTGGGTTACAGAAATTCTTAGAGTTTTTTTAATCTTCCTTGCTTTTGGAGCTACAGTTGATCCAATTATTATTGGTGTAGTATTCATAGTAGCTAGTTTAGTTGGGATGATTCCTCTTCTTCCAGGAGGTCTTGGAGCTGTTGATGGTTTTATGATAGTATTTTACAGTTCTGCAGGAATTCCTCCATCTATAAGTGCTGCAGCTACCTTAATCGAAAGAATGATCTCTTTTGGAATGACTTCTACAATTGGACTTGTTATACTATCTCACTATGGGTCAAATATCCTTGATAAAATCAAAAATAAGGGTATTAATGAAGAAGAAACTGCTAAAGAGATTGTTGAAGAGTTAGATTATATAGAAGAAAGAGATAAATAAAAGTGAGTTTAATTTGATTATATGCTCCTTGAATAACTTATTAAAATTAATAAAAATTATAATCAAAATTAAATAAGCTATAAAAATTATAATCAAAATTAAATAAGCTATAAAAAATTAATAAAAATTATAATTTATAAAAAATATAATCAAAATTAAATAAATTATAAAAATAAATAATAAATTATAAAATTAAATGAAAATACTATAAAATTCAAATAGAAAACTTTATGTTATATATAAAATAAACTTTTAAATTGGTGAAAAATATGCAATTAAATGGCGTAGATATAAAAGATACTTATGCAGAAGCTTTTGGAATAAAAGTTTCTAGGTTACTTGTCACTGCAGCAACTAAAAAATTAGCTAAAGTAGCGGCTACTGAAGCTACTGGTTATGCTACTTCTGTAATTGGTTGTCCTGCTGAAGCTGGAATCGACGGATATGTTTCTCCTCTTGAAACTCCTGATGGAAGACCTGGTTACACAATAATGATTTGTAACTCAAGTAAAAAGCAATTAGACCATGAACTTCTCGAAAGAATTGGAATGGGAATATTAACTGCTCCAACTACTGCAGTATTCAATGCATTAGAGGATACTGAAGAAGTGTTGAAAGCAGGGTTCAAATTAAAATTCTTCGGTGATGGATATGAAAAAGAAGTGGAAGTAGGTGGAATAAAAGTTCATTCTATTCCAATCATGTCTGGAGACTTTTTGGTTGAAGCTGAATTTGGAATGAAAGATGGTGTAGCTGGAGGAAACTTCTTTATACTTGCTGACAGTCAAATGAATGCACTTATGGCTGCTGAAGTAGCTGTTGATGCAATACATGATGTTCCTGGAACAATAACTCCTTTCCCTGGAGGAATTGTTGCATCTGGTTCTAAAGTAGGTTGTAATTCATATAATTTCTTAAATGCTTCTACAAATGAGAAAATGTGTGTTAGTCTCAAAGATGAAGTCGTAGAAACTGAAATTAGAGAAGATGTTAATGGTATCTATGAAATAGTTATTGATGGTGTTGATGAAGAATCTGTAAGAGAAGCTATGAAACAAGGTATCAAAGCTGCTTGTACAATTCCAGGTATTAAAGAAATCAATGCAGGTAACTATGGTGGAAACTTAGGTGCCTACAAAATCAACTTAAGAGATTTATTCTAATAAACCTCTTTATTTTTTTATTTTTATTTCTTTTTTTACTCTATTTTTAATTATATTCTTAATTTTATTTCTTTTTTTACTCTATTTTTAATTATATTCTTAATTTTATTTCTTTTTTTACTCTATTTTAATTGTATCTATATTCTTAATTTTACTTTTATTTTTATTTATATTCTTAATTTTATTTTTAATTATATCTATTAATTTAATTTATAAAAATTATAGACAGATAGAATAATTTATATATTTTAACCAACAATCATTTAATAAGAGGTTATATATGTTACTCGATGAAGTATTAAAATCTAATGAAGAATTTGTAGAAAAATTTGATGAAGTTGAATTAACTGCAATACCTAAAAAGAAATTAGCTATTGTAACTTGTATGGATACCCGTCTTACTGATGGATTTTTAGAACAAGCTATGGGTATTAAACGTGGAGATGCAAAGATAATTAAAAATGCAGGAAATAATGTTCTTGATCGTGATGTTATTAGATCTGTTGCAGCTTCAATCTTTGCTCTTGGTGTAGAAGAAGTTATGTTAGTTGGGCATTGTGATTGTGGAATGGCAGGTGCCAGTTCAGAAAAATTAAAAGCAAATATGATTGAAAAAGGAATATCTCCAGATGAAATAGCTAAGGTTGATTTAGCTAATTGGATAGGAGCTATTGAAAGTGAAGAATCTAATGTTATTAATGGTGTTGAAAAAATAAAAAGTTCTCCACTTATTCCAGATACTATTCCTGTTCATGGTCTCATTATAGATCCAACTAGTGGTAAAGTTGATGTTTTGGTTAATGGGTATTAAATAATCAATATTTGTGTGATTTATTAAGATTTTACTTTTAATTTTTATTATATATTAATTAGTACAACTATTAATTAATTATAATACTATTTTTTATTATAAACTTTATTTGTTTTTATTTTAATCATTCTTATTCCTGTATACTTTCAATTTTTTATTCTTATGCAATTTTCATTTTTTTATTCTTGTATAATTTTTAATTTTTTATATGTGCAATTTTCATTTTTTATATGTATAATTTTTGATTTTTAATTTTAAATTTAGAAATATTATTTAAAGATTTTAAACATATTATTTTAATACATTAATACAAATAGAATATAATAATAAAAAAAATATTTTATAAATTAAATTATTAGTTATAAATAGAATATAATAATAAAAAAAATATTTTATAAAATAATTTTAATAGTATATTTTCAGATATATTTTTAAATGTAGTTAAAATGAAGGTTTAACAATGAATCCTATAGATATGATGGTAGCAGATACAAATTGTGAAGATTTAGGTCTATCAAGACTATGTTTAATGGAAAATGCAGGTAAATGCTTATCAGATGAAGTAGCTAAAATATCTACATTTACATTTTCAAAACCTGTAAAGGTAGCTATTTTTACAGGTTCTGGGGGAAATGGTGGAGATGGATTTGTAGCTGCAAGACATCTCTTAAATCGTGGCTTTGAAGTAGAAGTATTCATGTTAACTTCTCCAGAAAACATCAAATCTATAGATGCTCAAATTAACTTTGAAATTTTAGAAAATATGAGTCCTCATATTTCAAGATTGAAAATAGTTGAAATAAATGACTCTACTGATTTGGATAATATTGAAATAGCTAAATCAGAGAGTTTTAGTGAATATATTATTATTGATGGAATTTTAGGAACTGGAATTAAAGGGAAACTAAAAACAAAAGTCAAAAAAGCAATTGATGTTATTAATCAATCCAATGCAATTAAAATAGCTATTGATGTTCCATCAGGCATGAATCCATTAACTGGAAAAATCCCAGACATTGCTGTGAAACCAGAGTATACAGTAACTTTCCATAAAGTAAAAACTGGTGTTAAAAAAGCAAGTTTGAATGATGAACCTTCAGTTGGGGGGCTTGTAATATGTGATATTGGAATTCCTATTGAGGCTGAAATATTTGTTGGTACTGGTGATTTACTTAGATTGAATACAAGAAAAAGCACATCTCACAAAGGTAACAATGGAAAAATTTTGATTATTGGAGGTAGCTATGATTATCATGGAGCTCCAGCAATTGCAGGATTATCAGCAATAGCTAGTGGAGCTGATTTAGTATATGTTCTTTGTCCAGAATCAGCAAATTTAGCTATTAAAGAAGAATCTATCGATTTAATTGTTAAAGGTCTTAATAGTGAAAATAAGGATTATTTGAATTTAGATAATTTAGAAGAAATTTTAAAAATTATTGATATTTTTGACTTTGATGCGGTTTTATTAGGTCCTGGATCTGGACAAAATAAAGAAACTGGAAAATTATTCAATGTTTTAGCTAAAAAAATAGAAAAACCTCTTGTTATGGACGCTGATGCTTTAAAACTAGTTGATCCTATAATAATAAAAAATAGGGAAGATTTAATAATTACTCCTCATTTAAATGAATTTAAATCATTTTTCAAGGATTACATAGACGACAAAAATGGCAATGATGTTGGTGTGAGTCCAGTTTTGGAAACTGAAGAATATGATTATGATAAATTAAAAGAAAAAATAGCTATTTTCCAAAAGATTACAAGTAATATTAATGGAACTGTTGTATTAAAAGGTAAATATGATTTAATATTTAATAAAAAAAGTTTTAGAATAAATAAAACTGGTAATCCTGGAATGACTGTAGGAGGCACTGGTGATTCATTAGCTGGACTAGCTACAAGTTTAATATCTCAAGGTTTAAATTCTTTTGATGCAGGAGCATTAGCTACCTATTTAAACGGCGCAGCAGGAGATTTAGCAAAAGAAATTTATGGTGATGGTTTCAAAGCCAGTCAACTATCAGAATTTTTAGGGATATTGATGGAAGATATAATAATCTAAGCTTTTGATTAAACGAGATTTTAAAAATACTTATTTTAGTTGTTTATTATAAAATCAGCAATAAATTTTTAATAAATTTTTTTCTTATTTACAAAAGTAAATAAGTCTCTTATAAAGAACATTTACAAAAGTAAATAAGTCTCTTATAAAGAACATTTACAAAAATAAATAAATATTTTTAATTATGATTTATATGTTCTTGCAAAACTCAATGCTTCACTTTCTGTTTTAAAAGTTCTAACCTTAGTATGAAAAGCATCCCAAGTGTATTCATAGGTTTTATATTCAACTATATATTCATCCATATTTTCATCATAAAATACTTTGTAAAATTCACTTTCCTCTATTATTCTGCTCATTTTATCACTTATTCTTATGGTATATTCTATAATATATTTTTTCTATAATTAATCATTTTCATATATTAAATTCTTATAAAATCAATATTTATTATAAATTAAGTTATAATATCCAAAAGTTATAATATTAATCATAATTTATAAAAAATAATAATTATTATGATAAATTAAAGTATAATTAAACACAAGAAACTTGAATGAATTAAAGTTAAAAAAATATACTTAGAACACATTAAACTTTATGGGATTATTAAACCTTATTAGATTATTAAACTTTAAGGGATTATTAAACCTTATTGGATTGTTAAACCTTATTAGATTATTAAATCTTATTGAATTGTTAAACTTTATTGGATTATTTTAAACAGAAGGTAAATAATGAATAAATATATAAAAGCTACTTTTAAATCAAGACCTAATCGATTTATAGCTGAAGTTGAAATAGATGGGGAAATAGCTATTGCTCATGTTCCAAATACTGGAAGATGCAAAGAACTTTTAGTAGAAGGAACTACTGTATACTTAATGCCAAGCGATAATCCAAAAAGAAAAACAAAGTTTTCTCTTCATTTTGTAGAGAACAAAGGAGCACTAGTTTCAATTTATTCTGGACAAGCAAATAAAATTGTTTATGAAAGTATTCTCAATGGTAAAATAGAAGAACTTAATGGTTATAATTTAATTGAAAGAGAAAAAACAGTGGGAAATTCAAGGATAGATATATATTTAGCTAAAAAAAGCAAAAAGAGAATGATTATCATAATAACATCCATCAAATCAATGATTGTTATGTAGAAGTCAAAGGAGTTACTCTTGTTGAAAACAATATAGCTATTTTCCCTGATGCACCTACTGAAAGAGGGAGAAAACATTTAGAAGAACTAATTGAATTAAAGAAAAATGACCATAGGGCTGTTGTTTTTTTCTTAATTCAACATCCAAATGGTAATAGCTTTAGACCAAATTGGAAAACTGATCCTGAATTTAGTAAAACCCTTGTTAAAGCTAATAAAAATGGAGTAGAAATATTAGTTTATAAATGTAAAAATACCTTAGATAAAATAGAAATTATTGAAAAATCACTTAGCTATGACTTAAAAAAACAATAAATATAAGAAAAATAGTAAAATAGTAAATAATAAGAAAAATAGTAAAATAATAAATAATAAGAAAAATAGTAAAATAGTAAATAATAAGAAAAATAGTAAAATAATAAATAATAAGAAAAATAGTAAAATAATAAATAATAAGAAAAATAGTAAAATAATAAATAATAAGATATAATATTACTATTTAAATATAACACTATTTGCTATTTTAAATGCTAATTCTTCATTTGATGCCATTATAACAACACTTTGATTAGGACCATTTACAAGTACTATTCTTTCATTAGACTGACCTATAAAAGCAATGGCATTAGTTCTTAATGTAGTTGAATTAATTCGTGTGAGATTTCCTTGTTGGGCAAATACATCACCATATGCTTGTAATTCACTTTCAGGAATACCTTGATTTACTACTTGAATAACAATCCTGTTTACATTGTCTACATGATATCCAGAATCTTGGGTAAAGTTTGAGTTTGTAGGGACAGCTATAGTTACACCATCAAATGTTTCATTTTTCAGTGTAATATCAGCATTTCCTGATGTAACACCTCTAATAAAACTTTCTAATGTTGATGCTGTGGTGACTGCTGCAAATATTGAAAATACGGCTATAATAATTATCACTAATAAAAATTTACTACTTTCTTTCATTAAAATCACTTGATAATATTTATATTTCTATAAAATTCATAATATCTATAAAAATATATACTTTCTATAAAATTTACATGTATATATTATATAATTTTATACACATCTATCATACAATACACATCTATCATATAAATATATATTTAGCTATCTTTAAATAAATAACTAATGATTCAAAAATAATATACTCTAATTTCAATATAAAAAAATCATTAATTAATAATGAATTAAAAATCATTGCTAAAAATAACCTTAAATAAAAAAATATTATAAAATAACTTTAAATAAAAAAAATATTATAAAATAACTTTAAATAAAAAAATACTGCAGAAATATACCTTAAATTAAAAATCATAAATTATCATAAATTAAAAAATGTGAAACAATGTTAGAAGAATTAAAAAAAACATTAATAAAATCTCCAATTATTAAAAAAGGAGAATATAATTATTTTGTTCATCCAGTAACCGATGGTATTCCTGAAATGAAAAGCGAAGTTTTAAGAGAAATAGTAGCTATTATAAAAGAAAAAGTTGATTTAGACATTGATAAGATAGTTTGTGTTGAAGCTATGGGAATTCATTTAGCTACTGCACTTTCACTTGAAACAGATATTCCATTTGTAGTTATTAGAAAAAGAGAATATGGTCTTCCTGGTGAAGTTCCAGTATTTCAAAAAACAGGTTATGGTGAAGCAAACTTATACATTAACTCAATAAAAAAAGGAGAAAAAATCATTCTTATTGATGATGTTGTAAGTACTGGTGGGACTTACATAGCTGTTATTAAAGCTCTTCAGAATATGGGTGTTGAAATAGCTGAGGCAATAGCTATTGTTGAAAAAGGTGATGGAAAAGCTATTGTAGAAGAAGCTACTGAAACATCTCTTATGACCCTTGTTAAATTAGATGTTATTAATGGAAAAGTTGTTATTCAAGAAACCATTGAAGATATTTAAGCTATAAAAATAGATTATTCCTATTTGATTATTTTATTATCTTAAAATTTAATTTATTATTATAATATTATATTTATGATTATATTAATTTATATTATTATTCTATTTTTATATTAAAATATAATTATAGTATATTTTATTATTATAATTGTTTTTATTATAAATATAGCTATTATAAATAAAAATATAATAAATATAAGTATTATAAGTAAAAATATTATAAATATAGCTATTATAAATAAAATTACTATAAACATACATATTATAAAAATTGTTAACTATTAAATCTAAAAATAGAGATACTATGGACAAAATTATACTATCTAATGCTAAAAAACTTATTGAATTAAATGATGGAAACATTTGTAATCGTTGCCTTGGAAGAAAATTTTCTAATGTTATTAAATCATCAGAAATTAATGGTAATGAGCAAAGAGGTAAACTAATTCGAAGTGAACTATTTGATGAATCTTCTAAAAACGATACCATAAAAGAAACAAAATGTAAAACCTGTAATAATATTCTTCTTAAAATAGATGAAAACATCAATGATGGAAATATTTTAGAAAGAATCAAAGGAAAAATAGATTATTTAAATTTAGAGTTTGACACATTTTTAATAGGATCAAAAATACCCGAGGACATATTAGATAGAGATGAATGGTTAAATGAAGCATTAGATTTAGATGTTGAAAATATTAAAAAAGAAATCAATCGAGAAATAGGAAAATTAATTGAAAAAGAATTGGAAAAGGAAGTAGATTTTGATAATCCTGATATTGTAATTATGGTTGATTTGAAAAAAATTTTAGATGATAATGAAAATAATCCAGAAAAAGCTAAAGAAAATATTCATATTAGAATACAAATAAATCCAATATTTATAGAAGGAAGGTACAAAAAATTAGTTCGTGGTATTCCTCAAACAAAGTGGCCTTGTAGGAAATGCAAAGGTAGAGGATGTGATGACTGTAATGGAACTGGAAAAATGTATCAAGAATCTGTAGAAGAGCTAATTTCAGAAATAATTCTAAAAGAAACAAAAGGATATGAAGCTAAGTTTCATGGTGCTGGGAGAGAAGATATTGATGTTAGAATGCTTGGAACAGGCAGACCATTTGTTCTTGAAATAAAAGAACCAAAGATAAGAAAATTAGATCTTGAAAAGATAGCTAAAGAAGTAAACAAACATTCAAAAGGAAAAACAGAATACACAGACTTAAAGTATACAGAAAGAAAAAGAAAGGCAGAAATTAAAGTATCATCTCCAGATACTTTTAAAGTTTATTGTGCATTAGTAGAATGTGACACAGAAATTACAGAAGAACAGTTAGCTAAAGTCAAAGAACAGTTAGAAAACACAACTATAAATCAAGAAACTCCTCAAAGAGTAGTTCATAGAAGAGCTGATATAATAAGACAGCGAGAAGTTAAAGAACTTTCAACTAAAATCCTCACATCAAATACATTTGAAATGACTGTTAAAACACAAGGTGGATTATATATAAAAGAGCTAATTTCAAGTGATGATAATCGAACAAAACCAAGTGTTAGTGAGATATTAGAAACAAAAGCTATTTGTAAAGAGTTAGATGTTGTTGAAGTAGGTTAATTACTTAATTGTTTTAATCTTAAGATTAAAAGTTCCAAATCCTCCAAATCAGTTATTTTCTTTTTGTTTGTAATTACTATTTATCAGCTAAATTGTTCCATTTTCAACTATTTCAATTATCCAATTTTTAATTTCATCCCTAACTTCTCTAAAAGAATCCAAATTGTCTGATTTTGAGGAACTTTTAGGGTCTTTAAATGATTTATTAATATAATTTTCTGTATTTAGAAAATAAGGACATTTATCATCATCACAAACAGTTATTACATGATTAAATTTCATATTTTCAAAGATTTCAAGGTTTTTAGAGCTTTTATTTGAAATATCAATTCTTATCTCTTTTAAAACATGCACAGTATTTTCATTAATATTTGTAGGGTTGATTCCTCCACTAAAAGCTATATATGTTTCATTATATAGTGAATTGAGTATTGCCTCTGCCATTTGAGATCTTATAGAGTTATTTTTACAAATAAAGAGAACATTTACTTTATTAACATCATTCAAATTATCCCTATTATCTACTAAAACTTTATCTTTCATAATTTTCCTTTTTCTTTTAATTTAGCTTCTAATTTCATTTGTTTTTCTTTAACCCATTCATATCCATTTTCAAAGAATGGACAAGCTTCAATACAATATGTACATCCTTGACTGCAACCAATACATTTTTCATCCATAATGTTTGCTTTAGCTAATTTATTACTCTTTTCAATTAGTGCCTCTTCAGGACAAGCTTTAATACATTTACTACATCTTTTACAATAATTTTTAACCCATTCATGAGAGTTTTCTTGTGAGTAAGGTAGATTTTCTATTGTTGTTAGTATTGCAGATATTTTTAATCTTGGTCCTAATTCTGGAGAGATTAGTAGTCCATTTTTTCCAATATATCCTAATTTTGCTTCTTGTCCTAATTTAGAAAGATCTGTTAATCCTCCCATTGGATGGACTACTTGTGTTGCAAATCCTTCTTCCCTTAAATGATCAGAAAGCTCATAAGTAATATTTCCAAATTCTTCATATAAGTCATTATTAAGTTCTTGGGTTTTATCGCTAGGAATCTCATTAATAATATCCATCCCTATAGGAAAAGTCAAAACAATAGCATTAGAATAATCTAACATATCATTTGCATTGAAAATATCATCTGGTATTTTTGAATAACCTATACTTACAATACCTAATTTATTGCTTTTTTTTTCTAAATTTTTCATTAATGAATTGTTAATTTCTTTTTTAGGGTTTTGAGGGTTTTTTATTTTGGATTGGTCAGTTACTTCAAAGCTACCACAACCACATCCACTTTCTTCTTTAATTATTTCTTCTACTCCACCACAACAACATTGATTATTTGTCATTTTATTCCTCCTTTATTCCAGTTATATCTTCTATTTGTTCTATTAAACTGAGATTAGCTAAGCTAAAATATGTCCATGTGCCCTCTTTTCTCCAATTAACTAATTTAGATTTTTTCAAAATAACTAAATGATGAGAAACTGTAGACTGGGGCTTATCAAGAGCAAAATCAATGTGACAACCACATAATTCCCCATTTTTAAGAAGATATAAGATTTTCAGTCTTAAAGGGTCAGAAATAGCTTTCAAAATATCAGACATTTCATCCAAACTATTATCTGAAGGAATTTCCTTTATCAACTCACTTAAATTTAAATTTGCATATCTTTCAAGACAAGCACTATCTTTATCATTACAACCTGACATAATATATAATATATAATAACGGTGTATTTAAATATATCGTTATAATATTTTAAAAAAAATAAATTTACTCCATGTCTTTTAAAATTTCTTTTCTTTTGTCAGTTAATTGATAATATCTTCTTATTTTGGATTTAAGGTTCAAATCCCTCTAAACCAGTTTAATGTTTTTTTTTGTTAATATAACCTATATTTTTTAAGAAAGAATATCATTCTTTTTAATTTTTTTCAAAAGATTATCTCTATCTTCTTGTAACTCTTTAACTTTTGGAGTAATATTCAATGCTTTATCATAAAATTCAAGAGCTTCATCAAACTTATTCATTTTATCTAGGATATATGCTTTGTTCCATAAAAAGTCAGGTGAATTGGGAATAATTTTCAATGCCTGATCAATACAAGCTATAGCTTCATCATATCTACCTAACTTTCCCAATAAATATCCTTTTTGACTTAGTGAATGTTTATCAGTCGAATTTATTTTTATAGATTCTAAAAATTCATTAGCTTTATCATATTCTTCAATATAAGTAAATATTCTTACTTTATGAAGCAATAAATCAAGATTGTGAGGGTTTAATCTCAATTCATCATTAACAAATTCTAATGCCGTTTTACTGCATTTTTTACATTCTTCTAATCTATCCAAATCTTTTAAAATTCTTATTTTATTCATTAAAACCTGAATATGGAAATTAAGTGACAAAGATTTTTCATACGCCTCTAAACTTTTTTCTTTGTTAAAATTGACACATATGGCTCCTTTAATATACCAATATAATGATTTCGAATATTTATCGTCAGTATCAATTGATGCTAAATAATTATTTAAAGTATCTAAAACTTCACTATATCTCCCTAAATCATTTAATAAACTACTTTTCGTATATAATGCTTCTGAATTATTTTTATCCTCTGATAAAATTTTATTAATACATTTTAAAGCTTTTTCAAATTCACAAATATTCCTCAAAACATTTGCTTTTAATTGTATTAATCTTAAATTATTTTTATTGTTTTTTAATGAATCATCTATCAAATTTAAAGCTTCATTTTCTCGATCTAAATAGATTAATGATTTTATTTTTCCTTTAAACCCCTCATCATTATAACTATTTTTTAAAATTTCATTGTAGTACTCTAAAGCTTCTTCATATTTACCAATATTATTTAAGATATAAGCTTTTAAAATCTGGGCATCTGTATACTTTGGTTTTATTTCAAGAACAATGTCAATTTGTGATAATGCTTTCTCAAAATCATTATTTCTTAAGAAAATATGGCTAATATTGTAATGTAAACGAGGATAATTTTTGCCATTTTTCAAAAGTTCATTATATATTTCCAATGCTTTGTCATAATCTCTATTTTTACCAAATTTTATAGCTTTTCTAAATTGTCTATCAAACATTCCTTTATAAAAAAAATCTTTATATACAAAAATAACAAAAATCAACATTCCAATAGTTATTAAAATATTTATATAATCAATGAAATTGAAAATAATTCCCCAAATAGCTAAAAAAATTCTAAAAATGAGCGATATTATTATAGCCATGGTAAAAATAAGAGAAGCATCTTTATTACCTTTAAGTGAATATATATATGAAATTATTAGTATCAAAAATGCAAAAATGCCTAAAAAAATAGTAATATCTGTCCAAAAAGGTTCAACATAGATATTTAAAGTGTAAAGAACATTGACTGATGCACCACCAATCCAACTTAATAGAACAATTATTAAAGATACAATAACAATTTCTGATTTGAAAATTTTATCAAGCATAATATAACCTATATAGTATGTTTATTTATAAAACTAAAATATATGTCTACTGTTAGAATCAAAAAAAAGAAAATATGAATATACTTTAATCAGCTCAAAATAATAAAGAATTAAGAATAATTTTAAAAATATAAGTGGATGAAATTAGAAAAATTTACTCATCCATAATATCTTTTTAACCACTTATCACGGAAATTAAAAAAGTTTTTTTCAATAATAGATTGTCGAATTTCTTGGGTAAGGTTAACAATAAAATAAACATTGTGAGTGGTTATGAGTTCTACAGCAAGTTGTTTATCGGACATTATTTGTTCCTGAGTTTTTTTAGCGCCTTCATTTTTTAATAATTTACGAATTTCCCCACGAGTGTAAGGAGTTTTACAAGTTGGACACTGACAACCCTCAAACAAAGGGGAAGTGTCATTTGCAAATTTTGAATTTCTGATATTAATATCTCCATCGAGGGTGTAAACTTTTCCATGTCTTGCCTCACGTGTAGGTGCCACACAATCAAAAGTATCACAGCCATTTTCCACTCCTACAAAAATATCATCTGGTTT